>JAHIHJ010000054.1 GCA_018899795.1 Methanobacteriota archaeon | reverse complement strand
TACAGGGCGCTTATATGCTCAGCTTTGTCCCTCACTTCCTTGTACAGCCTCGCATTCTCTACCGCGATGCCTATTGCATTTCCGATTGAGAACAATAGATCCAGGTCATCCTGAGAAAAAAGCCGGTATTCATGATTCGTAAAGGTCATTGCTCCTAAAACTTTCCCCTTTGCCATCAGCGGGGTACTTGCCAGGGAAACAAGACCTTCCTTTTCCATATGGGGTAGAAGCCATAAGTCCGGATAATGGGAGATATCCACAGCCTCTGTTTTCTGCAGCCCAGCAGCTCTGCCAGTGACCCCTTCCCCCATTTTCAGTTTACTGATAGTGGATATGAATTCCTGCGATAGCAGACCCCTGTGGGTTTTAAGAATGAGGTTTTCTCCGGTCTTATCGAGCAGATGTATGCTCCCTGAATCAGCGTCGATGCATTCCATCGCCCTGGCGAGGGCGCTTTGCAAAATCTCCTCAATATCCATGGTCTGGCTTACCACCCTGTCTATGGAATACAGGGCTTCCAGGGTTTTATCGTGGCGCGAAAGTTCTGAAAAGAGGCGAGCGTTATCTATCGCCACTGCAGCCTGGCAGGCAAAAGAGGTGAGCAGGTTGATTTCTTTTTCCTCGTAATGGTGAGGAGAGGGTAAATATATCCCTAAAACCCCTATTGTCTTACCCTTGAAATTCAATGGAAGCGCCAGAACTGAACGGATTTCCCTGCCATCTTCCAGCGCCTTCGCCTCTTGCAGATCAGAAATGAAGTTTGCCTTTCCTTCCTTTCTTACCTGTTCGAACAGTGGATGCTTAAAGATCTCATCTTCGGCGTCCAGACCTTCAGAAACTTTGATGGTTTTTTTATCCTCCTCAAAAACAACAATTGAGCAGCCTATCGCTTCAGTTAGGTTTTTCACAAGGTTCAAAACAACATAGAGCATTTTCTGGATGTCCAATCCTGCGGTCAGGGCTTCACCAGCCTGATAAAAAGCATTCCTTATTCTTTCATCAGTCTTTTGTAGAATTTCGAAATAATTCTGGCAGGCAAGCCCGAACCTGATACTGAACTCTATGATGAGGTTAGAAGACTTCAGCACTATTTCATGAACCCTGGATGCGGGGAGAGTTTTAATGATTTCCTCCAGAGATCCAGTATGGAGGTTCATTATATCTTCGATACCTATTTTTGACTCGAAACACTCCTTGCCAAGCTTGTAAGCCTCGTACAGGGCTTCTTCCTCTTTGCCTTCGAACAGATATTTTCTTAATAATTCTGGATATGTGGATTTTATTTCTTCAAGATTCATTGTTCTATCGTGCAACGATCACGGTTGCATCATCCTTATCTTTTCCATATAGCTTCATTATCTCGTCAGCTGCCTCCTGGACATCCTTTTTCAAGAGTATGGAGGCAGGATAGCGTACCACTTTGGAAGAAATTCCATCAGAATGCATGAGAATAGTATCTCCTGCAGTATAAGGATGTTTGTTTTCTTTTATCCCCGGCATATTATATCCCACGATCCCATCTCGTGAAATAAAGTGCACTGGCTTTCCACCTATTACGCGGGCGCTGATATTTCCAACCCCGGCAAAACTCAGAATAGAATGCTCGAAGTCGATAAAGAGCATCCCCATGACAACACCGTTTGTTTTCCTGAGTACACTATCGCAATTCTTGAAAATTTCTGCCAGTCCATGATCATAATGCTCCTCCAGACATTTCATACATTTGCTTGAGGCAACTGCTGCGGACTCTCCATGCCCCAGACCATCTATTATAGATATGAGAACTTTATTATTGAATTCTTTAATTATATACATGTCTCCATTATACTTGTTGCCAGGATTTGGACGTGTAGCTACACCAAATTTCATTTTAACCACTTTCTGATGATCACCGTAGTACCCTTACCTGCACTGGAAGTTATCTGGAACTCGTCCATGAGTCGTTTAGCCCCGGAAAGACCGATTCCAAGTCCACCAACAGTACTGTAACCTCCCTGCAGAGCGAGTTCAAGATTGACTATCCCTGGTCCTTCGTCCCTGCATATTATCTCGATTCCTTTTTTATCGTTCTGGACAATCTTAATCGTGACCGAGCCTCCTCTTCCATGGACAACCGCATTCCTGGCAAGCTCGGAGATTGCTGTGGTGATCCTGCACTGGTCTACAATCCCGAAACCAGCATTGACTGCTGCATTTCTACCAAAGCTTCTTACAGAAATTATATCATATTCGTTATTAACTGGAAGTGTGTCTTCACTCATAAACTACGTCCTTTTCTGATTTTAAAGCTTCTCGCAAAAGGTTAATGCCCCTTTCAAGATTGAGGGAGGTTTGGACATTCCATTTAATCCTCAAACCTAGTTCGACAAGGGTCAGAGCAACCGCCGGCTGCATTCCCACAACCACAGTTTTGGCTCCAAGCAGAGTTGCTGTGGTTGCGATAGAAGATAAAGATCTTGCCATGAAGCTGTCGATTATCTTGAGGGCTGTGATGTCAATGATCAGGCCTCTCGCATTGGTTGCCTTTATCCTATCGAGTAGCTCTTCCCTCAGCTTGACGATTTCATCGTCCCTGAGTTCGGTCTGAAAGGATACGATCAAAAAATCCTCGATTTTCAGTATGGGTATCTCCATTTCTTACCTCTTTTCCATCACCACGAGCTTCAACATCTCGTCTGCAAGTTTCACACCAGAGCGAAGGCTGCCAATTGTTGTCATCATGGACAGGTCAACTCCAAGGGTCACGAGAGTCTGAGCATTGACTGGGCTTATCCCGGTTATGATGGTTTTTGCTCCCAGCATCCTGGCTGCCTGTATGGTTTTAATCAGATGATTAGCAACTGCGGTATCTATCACAGGCACGCCTGTTATATCTAATATGACTACGGATGCCTGGGTATCCACGATGCTGTTCAATAGCTGCTCCACAATCTGGGCTGCCCGCGCAGAGTCTATTGTGCCTATTAATGGAAGTACCAGTATCTGGTCCCGTATCTGGAGCACAGGGGTAGAGAGGGAAAGCATGGCCTGCTGCTGCTCCGTAATCTTCATTTCCCGTTCTTCTACGAAAGCAAGAGCAACGATGCTCAGTATCCGGTTTGCCACAGGTTCGTAGACGTCCAGTACTTTGTACAGTTTCTCAACATTTTTCTGGTACTTAAAAAAAATAAACCTGCCATAGACATCCCGCAGCTTCAGGAAGCCCATTATTATCTGGTCCACGGTCATTGCTTCCAGTACGCCCTTTTTTGCCATCTCCCGTGCATATTTTTTAGCAGCCTCATACATTCCAGTTTTCAGGGTCAAAACGCAGGTATCGTAGATAGCTGTAGATTGCTGCTCTATCTCTATAAGCGTTAGCTTCTCCAGCAAGCCCATATCAGTCATTTCCTTTACCCACTGTTTTTTCAGTTCAGTTGCATTATCCTCTAACAGCCCACTGAGCTCTTCGACATATTCTTCCTTTTCTGTCAATTTAAACTCCTCCATTCTTTTAACACAATTGGTACATCAGCGTGTTTTGTCCATTTAAAGATTAATTTTCAATCCTAATGAACTTTTAGGTTACCAACATATTTATATCATGTTAATTGCAAACAGGATATAGGAGGTGAAAGTATGCTGTATGTACTATGGTTCAAGTGGGCGCCAGAGAATACATCAAAAATTCTGGAACTCTGGAGAGAATTCAAATATCCTGAAGATGTGAAACTGATAGGGAGGTATCTCCTGATAGGCAGACATATATCAGTGGCAATATTCGACGCCCCGGATGAGGAAGCAATTCTGAAGATAACATATCCATTCAGAGATTTGGGCGTCCCCCATATAGCTCCCGCATTACCGCTTGAAGAAGCACTGGAAATGATGGAGAAGATGTAGTGATCAAATTTTTTCCTTTTTTAGGAAAAGACTGAGTGAATCGCCAGATCCATGCGTTTGCCTACTTGAACCTTTTTGGGGACGGTATCCTTTCTTTCTTTTATAACAGGCATTGTGCTGATATATCATTACCCGTTCAGGTAATAATTATTACCCAAAAACACAGGTTCTTTTGTCATTGGCTGCATGAAGCATTCGATTGAATATGCACATAATGGAAGGATTTCTGCCCCTCGTATGGGTAATTTTCTGGTACTGCGTCAGCGCTCCCTTTATTGTCTACGGCATATGGAGACTGAAAAAAGTTGTAAATGAACATCCTGAATCAAAGCCCATGCTTGCGGTGGCAGGCGCTTTTGCCTTCGTGCTATCGTCGCTAAAGATACCCTCGGTTACAGGCAGTTGCTCTCATCCCACAGGCACAGGCTTTGGCGCTATCGTATTCGGGCCTGCTATCACATCAGTGATAAGTGTAATCGTGCTGCTATACCAGGCGCTGCTACTGGCTCATGGTGGTATCACCACACTTGGCGCAAACGTTTTTTCCATGGGGATCGCTGGACCTTTCGTAGCGTATCTTGCATATAAAACTCTGCGCGGAATTGCAGGGTTTAATATTGCAGTGTTTGCTGCAGCCACCCTTGGAGACCTGGCAACCTATGTTACCACTTCCATCCAACTGGCTCTTGCATTTCCTGCACCTGTGGGAGGAGTTCTAAAATCATTTCTGGGGTTTTCAGGCATATTTGCGATTACACAGGTGCCCCTTGCAATAATCGAGGGACTTGTCACCATGCTGCTTCTCAGGTATCTGTTGGCGCTAAAACCTGATGTGTTCAGAGCCTTCCACATCAGTGATAAAGCAAAATTAGCAGAGGCATAAAATGTCTGAGCTAAAAAAACTTACACTGATCGTTGCACTTTTGATCGCAGTTATTCTACTGTTAACAGCTTTTGTACCACGCATGATGGGGCTTACTCCAGAATGGGGAGGAGCCGATACTGCCGCGGCGAATAAGATAGGAGAGATGAGCGATTATAAACCGTGGTTTTCACCCCTCTGGGAGCCGCCGAGCGGGGAGATAGAAACCCTTTTATTTTCATTGCAGGCAGCTATCGGAGCGGGTATTATCGGATACATAGCAGGCTTGTACACTGGCAGAAAAGAGAAAAATAGAGACAATCCATGATACACTCGACGATAGACACCATAGCCCACACAAACAGGCTGAGACATATTGATACGCGATTGAAAGTCATCTTTGCCATCACGACACTGTTAATTACTGTAGCATCAACATCCCCTATCCCACCCTTTTTAGCTTTTTTAACAGCAACCATCCTGATACTGTTTGCTGCAAAAATAAAACCCAGGACATATTTTTTGCTTCTGCTAACACCTCTTTTCTTTGGGCTTGTTAGCATACTTCTGATGTCTTTGTTTTTTGGATATGCAGAAAGCCCTTTGTATTCTTTTGAAATACTATCCCACACTTTTGTAGTGCAAAAAGAGGGAGCTAATATGGGACTGCTTGTGGCATCAAGAACCCTTGCAGGCTCTGCATGTCTCTTCTTTCTTGCACTTACTACACCAATGACAGAACTGTTTACTGGATTAAAATGGCTTAGAATACCAGAGGTTGTAATCGAACTTGCCATGATAATATACCGCTATATCTTTGTGCTCTTAGAGGAAGCGGAACGCATGTGGCTGGCATCCCAAATGAGGGGTGAGGGTAATTTTCGCACAAAGGTCGAAGTCTTTTCAATGCTTACAAGCACACTTTTCCTGCGTACAATACATCAGGGTGAAAAACTCTTTGTAGCCATGAACTCCCGCTGCTATGACGGTGAAACAAACAGCCTTGCCTATCGGGAAAACAAAACAAAAATAAGCACAATCTCACTCTTTTCAATCCTGTTATTTGAGGCGATTCTCGCTTACGTCGCAATCCTGACACAAAACACGGCATTAATCTAAAGGACAAAAAAAATATGAATATCATAGAGGCACAAAATGTGACATATAAGTATCCCGATGGTACAAAAGCCCTGGATGATATTAATTTCTCGTTTGAGAAAGGAAGCATCACAGCTATCCTCGGCCAAAATGGCGCTGGCAAATCCACTCTTCTTCTTCACCTGAACGCCACCTTAAGACCCACAAATGGTACTGTGTACCTGAAAGGCGAACCCCTTGCTTACGATAAAAAGGGCTTGCATCACATTCGCCACACTGTCGGAATGGTGTTCCAGAACCCTGACGACCAGCTCCTTGCACCCACCGTTTTGCAAGATGTTGCATTCGGTCCGAAAAACCTGAAACTTTCAAATAGGGAAATAAAACAAAGGGTAGATGAAGCCCTCCACCTCGTGGGGATGGAAACTTATGCTGATAAGCCGCCGCATTTCCTGAGCGGCGGACAGAAAAAGCGAGTGGCTATTGCAGGTGTGATCGCCATGAAACCTGAAATCATTGTTCTGGATGAACCCACCGCTGGACTGGATCCACAGGGTTGCGCCGAAATTATCGAGATCCTGGATGAGTTGAACGCAGATGGCAAGACCATCATATTCTCGACTCATGATGTTGACCTGGCGGCGAAATGGGCAGACCGAATATATGTCCTTCACGAAGGAAAAATTAAAAAACATGGCTCTCCATCTCAAATATTTGCCGACCATAAGATGATTACCGAGACCGGGCTTAGACTTCCGGCCTTTGTGCAAACTTTCCGTGAGTTGAAGTTGAGGGGCATATCTGTAAGTGATTCACCACTAACTATGTTGAATTTTGTCGAGTCGGTATCGAAACCTTTCGATGTTCTTAAGGTGAGATGCGCCGTAGCCGGGACAGATGTATGTATGGGAGAAAAGGTGGGTCTGGATATGAAAGACGGTATGCTCTGCACCACTGGAGTGGATATCGACATGAACGCCAAAACCACAGCCTTCGGCAGAGTAATGAATAATGCCAAAGCTGGTGAGGATATTGTGGTTAGCGAGATAACAGGGGCACTTGCACGAAAAACAGGGGATATCTATATAGTTCAAATCCCGTGTGTAATAGAAGGAGGCTCAAGAGCGGTTGACCTGGAAACGATACGTACAATAATAGCCGAGCGTAGCCCACACAAAATAGGGGCTATGGGAACCTCTGCAAAAGCAGTGGTTAGAAAAATTGGCATTCACTGCGATTTTGAAGTGGACGTGATACAGTCAAGCATTCTTGCTGCCCTGAGGGGATTAAATGTTATGGTTTTTGCTGCAGGCGGCATGGTTGATCGTGTTAGTCAGAAAATAGAAGGGTACAATAAGCAGAGTGGAGAGGAGATTAAATACTTTTTTTGATAAAATCCAATTGACTTTGAATGGTGCTCAAATCTCCATTACTTGATAT
>JAHIHJ010000053.1 GCA_018899795.1 Methanobacteriota archaeon | reverse complement strand
CCGATTGAACTTGGATTGATCCTGGAAGATGATGATGCCAGAGATTTCTGGGAAGACAGGAAGAATCCAAAAATCACCAAAGAACAAATAGAGATATTCAAAGAAGCCATGCGGATATGTAAAACACGCTTTAAGGATTAATATTTAAATGTTCCATGATGTTCTTCATGTTATTCCATTGACAGACAGGTCTGAAATCATCAATTTTAATTCTACCAATGCTGATCTGAATGATTTCTTGAAAAATGATGCTTTAAAATACCAGGAAGAAATGGTAAGCAGAACACATTTATGCTGCGATGGCAAAAATATTGCAGGATATGTCACATTAGTAACAGATACTCTTGAAGTCCATGCTGTAGAGGAAAATGATAAAATGGATAGTTATCCATATCATAAATTCCCGTGCATAAGGATTGCAAGGCTCGCGGTAGATAAGAGATTTGAAAGACGTGGTATTGGAAGATTCCTGCTATCTGTAGCGATAGGGAAAGCGGTTTCTTTTTCGAATGAAATCGGCTGCAGGTATATAACAGTGGATTCAAAACCGGAATCCCTGGGCTTTTATGAAAAACACAATTTTAAAATTGTAAAAAAGTATCGGCATAGCATGTATCCTAAAATGTATTTAGATATGAATCCAATAGCTGATATGATGAAGCAAAAGAAGTCTTTTCTGTGAAGTTGCCACCAATGCCTTCAACATGCTGGCTGGTTATAATGGATTGGAAGCCGGGATGGGGATTATAATACTCATAGCGCTGGGTATTATTTCTTACGAAAAATAAAAGGCAGCGCATACGAAAAAGAAGTTGTGCTGTTGTTCCAGGCGGTTATTGCGCTGGTGGTGCTGTATTCTTATTTCGGGGTATGAAAATAAAACCAACAACGAACTCGTAACAACGAGATACGAATACATGCTGCTGGAGTTTGTTTTGAGGTCGCATTAGTTCGTTGTTTTTTCTCTCTATATTTTTTTAAGTGATGCTTATCCTGTCGAGCCTGTAAATCCTGTCTGTGTTTATAGTGGATTGGTTGCTTCGGTTTCCTTGAAGCGCCGATATATAAATAATTATTATGTGATATTTATGTTGCCCTGCTCCCTTTCAGTCTGTATGAAAACCAGGGCTGTAATGAACAAAATCTAATATATAATTACTAAAAAGGCTGCACAGCCTGAACCATGCAGCCCTTATGCGTGGCACAGCAGGTTACTGCGACCGCCTGAAGAGCGATTAGATCACAACCGATCTTCCTGGGTTCAAGTCCCAGCCCCAGGAGAATGGAAAGATACATAATATAGTAAAGAAGATATTAAGGATAAGATGATAAAGACATTGCATGCTATTTTTGATGGTAAGGTTTTGAGACCAGAAGGATCAGTAGATTTAGATGTGGGTAAACATTATGTTTTGACTGTTGAAAGAACAATTGAAGCGAAAGCTTCGAGAAAACAACCACCTTACCCACTCACCCAAATTTTGGATATTGCTACTGACGTGGGTGTTGATGATCTTTCCACAAGACACGATTGGTATGCACACGGAAGACGGGATGATGAAAAGCAGTGAAACATGCTAAATTTGTATTTTTGGACACTGCTTATGTCTATGCTTTGATCAATACTCGTGACCAATGGCATGAGAGAGCAGTGGTTTGGCAGGAACGGTTAGCAAGAGAAAGAAAGCAATTACTTTCGACTGAGTTTATTTTGGTTGAGATCGCTGATGGACTTGCAGCAGTTCAGTTCCACAAACATGCCGTTCAGATGATCAACTTGCTTAAGGAGAATCAATTTGTTGAAATCGTTTCTCTCTCATCTGAATTGTTTGAAGACGCGTTTAAACTCTACAAGAAACGAACGGACAAAGGATGGGGTCTTACAGACTGCACCTCTTTCATTGTCATGAAACGTTATAGTATTACAGATGCATTAACAACAGACGAGCATTTCCAACAAGCAGGTTTCCGAGCACTTTTACGGGAAGATGCTATGATAGACAGGTGCTGAAACGGGATGATATAGCCAAGATCGTAATAGAGAATGAAGTAGAGAGTATGGAAACTTACTCTTGCTGATATTAAAGAGGTCGAGCTGGAAGATCTCCTTGGCAGGGAACAGGTAGAGATCGATACAGAAGCCATTGGAAAATACCTGGATGGAAAAAACGTGCTTGTAAGCGGAGCAAGCGGTTCAATAGGCTCCGAGCTATGTAAACAGATATTGAAATTCAACCCAAAAGCGCTGGTTGCACTTGATCAGGATGAGGCTGTAAATCCAACATCAGTGATGGGCGCCACTAAAAGGCTTGCTGAGAAAGTCGTGGTTGAGCTGAATAAGAAAAACCACACACAGTTCGCTGCGGTAAGGTTCGGAAATGTGCTGGGAAGCAGGGGCAGTGTTATTCCAATTTTCAGGGAACAGATAATAAAAGGAGGACCTGTTGAAGTAACTCATCCTGATATCAAGAGATATTTTATGGTAACTTCTGAAGAGGGATTAGATTCAACGTGCCATAAGAAGATCTCCAAGGCCAGATTGAATTTAAGAAATGGTGAACTTCCAGAAAATCTTGTAAAGTTGAAGGGATTATGT
>JAHIHJ010000448.1 GCA_018899795.1 Methanobacteriota archaeon | reverse complement strand
TTTCTCGCCTATTTTTTTATGTTCTTCAATGACCCTGTTTGCAGCCTCTACATTGCATTTTGTAAAGGAACTGACCGAATCATTGACAAGCTTATAAGAGACTGTACCAATTTTCATAACTTCATCAAGGATACCGCGGGGAATTTTCTCTCGCGATTCCAGAAATATGCTGGCAATTTTACCTGCATGGTCCGACATGCGCTCTAAATGATCGCTTGCTAATCTATAATAGAAAGCGCCTATCAACCCCAGTTCGCTCTTTTCCGATATCCTTGAATGGAGCAGAATATCCATGAACTGTTTTGATATCAATAGATGAAGGCGATCGATCTCATCGTCCTCCCTTATAACATCGGAGGCGAGGGAAACATCATCCGCTCCAATTGCCCTGATAATACTGTCAAGCGTCCACTGCACTTTTATATGCATGCGCCGAAAACTCATGTCAATAGGCATATCCCCAGGATTCGAGATATCCTGAATAACTACCTTCTCGTGCGTTTCTTCGATAATCTCAATGCCTATTAACTTTTTGACGATGGCTGCGATATCCTTTTTCTGCTCAGGCGTGATGCTTTTTGCTTTGAGTTCAGTCACTCGATACCCGGCAACATATGTGGCTATTATATCTCTTATCAGCGGCTCGCCTGCCCTTCCATCTATATTCAGGCTTTTGGGACCCTGGGGTTGAAGACCGCCGTTTGATATTAAAAGCAGGCTGCCATCCTCCTGGGGATACATGTAGATAAGAGAGCCGGAACTTATTCCAAGATTGATCGCCCACTTCTTGGGAAGGGATACCACAAATGTCGATTTACCGGTCACCTGAACTTTTCTTATCTCTGCATTCGTCATTTTAATCTTTTCGGTCATTCCTGCCTACCCTTATTAGTACTACTGTTTTCTATGGTTGTTATATATTTTCTCCCAAGAATCTATATATCATATATAAAATCAGTAGATACGAAGATGCGCTGGAATAAATAGTCTATAGTATCTATATAGATAAAATATTAATTTAATTCACGCATTCAAACGCCCGGAATGAAAACACTTCTTGAAGGCATTAATTTTTTCAGATTGAATCTTTTTCCAAAACGCATTCCAGGGAATGGAAACGGTAATGGGATTAAACATAACAGCAGCGATGAACTTGAATTGCATATTAAACAGCTTGAGGAACAGATACTGGACAGGAAGGAAGAACGTAAGACCAATATCATGGAGACCCTGTTATCCTTCAAGAGCAGACCTGTCCGTGAGATAGATGTAACATATCCGATAACCCCGGATCACCAGTTTGCCAGGATAGCCTATGATAACAGCACCGAAGAGCTCGTTTATATTCCGATTGAGCCTTTGATTGAAGGCAGGGAGATGGAAATCTTCCGGAAGATCAGGGGAATTTTTGAGAGTGAATTAAATATAGAGAGCATACAAACCAACCGCCAGGCATATATTGAAAAGAAAGTAGCAGAAATTATTGACTTATACGGTATAACGACAGGCAAGGAAACACTGGATAAAGTGCTTTATTTTCTTAAGAGGGATTTCATCGGATATGGTGAGATAGACCTTTTGATGAACGACCCCATTATCGAGGACATAAGCTGCAACGGACCGGGCAGGAATGTCTATATTTACCACCGTGTCTTTGAATCACTTCGTACACTTCTGAAGTTTGAAGGCGAATACAGGCTAAATTCATTTATATTAAAGATGGCGCAGATTTCAGGAAGACATATATCTGTGCTTGACCCCATAACAGACGCAACCCTGCCTGAAGGCAGCAGGATTAACCTCACCTACAGCAACGAGGTGACAAGGAAAGGCTCATCCTTCACCATCCGCAGGTTCAAAGGTGAGCCTATTTCCTTTATAGATTTATTGAAATACGGCACCCTGAATGCTAAGCAGCTTGCTTATCTCTGGCTGATCGTTGAATACGGCAGGTCGATACTGGTTTCTGGAGGTACGGCGTCAGGGAAAACAACAATGCTGAATGGTATCTGCCTTTTCATAAAACCCGAATCAAAAATCGTGAGCCTTGAGGATACGGCAGAGATCAACATACCTCATGAGAACTGGATACAATCCATAACAAGGAGCGGTTTTGGAAGAGGGGAAGAGAGTAAAGGAAATTCTAAACGCGGGGATATTGGTCTATATGAACTGTTAATAGCCGCGCTCAGGCAGCGACCAGAATATATAATCGTGGGCGAAGTCAGGGGAAGCGAAGCCATCACTCTCTTTCAGGCAATCTCGGTGGGGCATGCTGCCATGGGCACGATACATGCAGGCTCCATGGATGAACTTGTTAACCGCATCGAATCTTTTCCCATGAACGTGCCGCGCAGCCAGCTTGCAAGCCTTGATCTTGTAATTTTTGCGGGCAGGATACGCATTAACAACAACTATGCCAGGCGGGCTGTAGACATGGTAGAGATAGGAGGGATTGACCCCGCCACAAAGAATCTCATTACGAATAATGTTTTCCACTGGGACCCTTATACCGATCATTCTAATTACAGCGGAAAAAATATTCTCCTGGGGAATATTGCCGCCGAGCACGGGATTTCGCTGGAATATATGGAAAAGGAATTAGAACAGCGGGAGAAGGTGATAGACTGGATGTACAGGAATGGGATTACACATTTCAAAGATGTGGCAAAGATTCTCAAATCGTATTACTACTCGCCAGACGAACTCCTGGAAAAGGTTAATATGATATGAATAATACCTATAAGAAATTATGCTACCGCCTGCTGGGGAGATATATTGAGGGGAGCAGCCTTGAAAATGAGTTCTCCTTAACCCTTCACCAGGCAGAAATTAACATCAGGGGCAGCATGTTCCTCTCTGTCTTGTTTGTAAGTTCACTCTTACTGGCGCTTGCGATTGGAGGTATTTTATATATCCTTTCCATAGAACTGATAAACCCCATAAGCGCTGCTTTTCTGGTTTTTGCAGCATCCTCAGGCGCTGTCTATTTCCAGCTCACTTCAAAAATCCAGGACAGGCGTCTTGCCATCGATCGCCATCTGCCTTTTGCTATCAGCCATATGTCCATACTGGCAGCCACAGGTACGCCTCCATTGAACCTCCTGCACTTGCTTGCGTCTTCTGATCACGGTGCAGTGTAGGATGAGATCAAGAAAATCATCTATTCTGTGGATATCCTGGGCAAAGACCTCATAGCAGCTATCATAGGTGTTGCAAGGACTACACCTTCCACACACATGCGTTCCATGCTTATTGAATTAACAAGGATGGCACACACCGGCGGAAGCATGGAATCATACCTGCACGGAAGGCTTGACCAGCTCCTGATAATCAAACGCGAGATGCAAAAAGAGCTAAACATGTCACTGGCTCTCTTTAGCGAGATATATATTACATTCATAGGTACGGGAGTCATTATGGCAGTCCTGGGCGTGACGGTCGGGAGCATTCTCATGGGAGGGAAGATAGGTCCTTTCCCAGCGAGTGTATTTTTTGATATATTTATATATTTTATAATGCCTGCAGCCAATGTAATCTTCTTTGTGCTCCTGATGGTTATGTATTCCCCTTATGGAGAGGAGTAATGAGTGCTTTAAAAAAATTATATATCAGGTATAAAGTTAAAAGGGAGAACTTTATCCTTCTGATTCCTGCGCTATTAGCAATAATGTTGATCGTGATTTATGTGCTTCCGGCAGGGGACGAAAAGCAAAAAATTGCTCTTGATCAGATAGTGGTTTTTGCGGTGCTGATAACAATAACACCTTACAGTATAGATGTATATCTTGAAACTAGAAGAAAGAAGAGATACGAGGAAGAGTTTATTGGCTTTCTATA
>JAHIHJ010000447.1 GCA_018899795.1 Methanobacteriota archaeon | reverse complement strand
CTTCCTGTGGTCTTGTGATGGGAAGAGATCAAGTGTCTGCGATATTAATAGAGAATAGACCAGGCTGTACCGTAGGAACTACGGGAATTCAAGACCGTCAAGGACTCTCAAGCAGAGAGCCGATGCAGCGGTACGCCAAAGCCCTTTAGGGTTGGGTAGTTCACAGTTAACTTAATTTATAAGAGAGTAATTCCAGGAAAGATAAAATAATGTATCAAAATTTAAAAAAAAAGATCAGTATATTTTTTCAATCCCGGAAACTTGCCATTGTTCTAATTACCCTCATTATCCTGCTTTCGATAATCGGAACGCACATACCACAGGAATCCCAGCTCAAACCGGATGTATACAATACCTGGAAAACCAACCATCCGGTCGAGGCACAGATATATGAAACGCTCGGGCTGACATATCTCTTCTCTTCTGCCATATTCTACGGCACAGTGCTTCTTCTATTCATAAACACCATTTTCTGCACGAAAAATATGCTTGGTAACGCCCTTCGAAGATTGAAAGGACATTTCCAGAAAAAAGAGTTTATAAGCAGACTTGAAAACAGCACTGTGATCCATGCATCAAAAGAACAAAACGAAATAATTTCACTTATAACTTCAGAAATGCGCACCCTTGGCTACAAGGTATCGCAGGAAAAAAACTTCATCCGTGCTGAAAAGAACAAGTTAGGGATACTGGGAACATCCATATTTCATCTTTGCATACTTTTCATCATACTTTCGGCGCTATACGGGAGCATAGGAAGGATGGAAGGCGATATGAGATTGACAGAGGGGCAGACCCTTTCAGAAGACCACGGGAATTATATGTATATAAACGAGGGTCCTCTCTTTTTTGATAACCATCAGAAATTCGATATAACACTTGAGAAGTTCTATCCGGATTATTACGATAAATCAAATACTCAAAGGGGCGCAGCCGGAAAGCTTTCCTTAAAGATAGATGGAGAAGTCGCTGCCACAGATATCGTTTATTCCAATCATCTTATGACTTATGGGGGATACACTTTTCTTGGGAACGTCTACGGAATGGCGCCTCTTCTTATCTTGAGAAATGAGGATGGAAGTGTCATCTCAGGGTCATATGTAACTGCTTCTGACAACGACGATAGCAAAAGGTACGTGGCAATGTTCGATATAGGTGATACAGGACTTGAAGGAGGCTTGATGGTCTATATGACCGCCAATCTGACTTCTGGAAATATTGCAGAAGGAGACGTTGAGCAAACGCCTGTCCTGTTCCTGAAGATATTTGACAGGGGAACTGAGATATTTGACGGCAAGCTCGGACTCAATGACGCCGTTCAAATCGGTGATAAATACCTCGTGTTCTCTGATGTAAAATACTGGAGCAACTTTTATGTCGTAAAGGATGACGGGACACTTCTGGTATATGCAGGGTTCGGACTGATAACCCTGAGTCTCACGATCATGTTTTTCATCATCCCCAAACGGCTCTGGGTGGAGATAGTGAGTGACGAAAATGCCAGAAGAACAGAAATTTATATAGGGGGCAGGGCGGAAAGGTTCAGTTCTTTATATGAAGAGGAATATTGCAGTTTAATAGATCATATCAAAGAGAGGTTATCAAATGGGACAAATTGATCATATTCTGTATCTTGCAGCCACGACATTATATGGGCTAAGTTCGATCATTTATATCTACTGCTTTGTTTTCAGGAAGGAAGAAAGGATAAGTTATGCGTATTATGGCGCGTTGGCAGGACTCCTGTTCCATAGTGTGTCCATAGCCCTCAGGTGGATAGAATCCGGGCACGGACCGTATGTGAACATGTATGAGGTGCTGTCTAAATACGCATGGTTCTGTGTGGTCATATTCCTGTTAGCACAGCAAAAATATCCAAAGATCAAAAGCGCGGGTTTTGCTGTAATGCCTGTCACGTTTTTAATAATGGGTTTTGGCATGACATATTCCAGGGATGTCGTGATGGAACCCACATCCCTGCACAGTTACTGGCTGATAGCGCATGTTGTTTTCGCCAACCTTGCCTTCGGGTCTATACTTGTGGCTGTTGGGATCGCGGCTCTATATATACTGAAAGACAGGCGGCTAAATAAGAAAGAAAAGACTGATGATGATTCGTTCTACGATAGATTGCCAACGCTGAATGTCATGGATGACCTGATGTACAGGTTCGTGGCTTCAGGTCTCCTGTTCCTTACTATTATGATAACAACGGGCGCGATATGGGCGAACCAGACATGGGGGAGATATTGGGGCTGGGACCCGACAGAGACCTGGTCTCTTGTCACATGGTTCATGTATGGATTATGCCTGCATCTG
>JAHIHJ010000446.1 GCA_018899795.1 Methanobacteriota archaeon | reverse complement strand
AGTTTTTCTATATAATGATAATGAGGGGTTATTGACAAATAACTTACAGGGTCATATTTACAGGCTTAACGATCGGTTCAATAAGATAATACTTCGAATAATCGAATACTTCCACGTATTTACCTATAAATTATTTTGTTTTCCTGAAGCAAGAATGATTATTAATGATAATGTTATATATATTTATCCATGATGACCTGAAACATCCATTTAAGTATGTTTTCAAGAACGGGCACTATCGTATGGTTTTGTGATGGAGATATATAGGTCATGCTTACAACCCAGTAATAAAAAAGAAGCAGTGTTGCAGCTTCAGCGATCGCCGCAGCAATAAGAATGATAAGAAGTTTTTCATGCATGGGGTCGGGGGATTTCTTATCATCCTTCATTATAGTCAATAATGAGAAAATAAGTAAAAGCATTGATGTGGCGATAGATAAATAATAGAAAATGTTCATAAAAGCTACTGGATATGATCTGGCGAAAAGTAACAGGTTTAATATAAAAATAATTATCAGGATAATTCCAGACATCAACACGATTTTTTTTATCTGATCTTCGATCAACTTCCTGATCCTGTCCATTCTCATGATAAAATACAATAGAACGATATACAGGATCAGCAGATATCTGTATTCGAGAACCGCCGGCGTATGTATTATTATGTAGATCAGGGAATCAATATTATATACTACCTTAAGCAGACAATATGAACCCAGTAGAAATAATAAATAGATCCCAAAAAATAGATCAATTTCTTTGAATTTAACTTTCCTTTTTGCTTTTTCAATAATAAAAGCAAGCGCAATTACTAAAAATGGACCGAATAGAAAAACACCAAAAGTATTGTTTAATTTAAGAAAAAGCGAATATCCCATAACCTCTAACCAGTTCGCCCTTATATTCAAATTCCAGGTGAAACCAAGCCGATCAAGAAGTTTTGTTTGTTTATCTTTTTCAGGATTTTCATTAAGTGAAATATAATCATTTGCTGTGTACAATGTCACCTGTTTATCTGTCAAGGGTGTCGTTTCTGTTATAGAAAAAGGAGTGCCAAGCACTAAATAATTAAAAGTAAAAAATGGCGTTAACGAAACCAATATTATTATTGATATCAACAGCAGGTGTTTGAATTTTCTCTTAAAAATAAGAATATCTCCAGCAAGCAGCGATATCAGAAGTACCGCGCCATCAAGTACCCTCACCCAGACGCACAATCCTGCAAGGATATATGCAAAATAGATGAATTTATTTTGCTTTTTTTCAATGAATTTATTAAAATAGTAAAACGCTGTTAAAGTCAATAGAACTGTTAAACTGTGGTGCTTCAAAGTGATAGCATAAAATGAGACAGGCGTTGCCAGTATTACAAAAAATGAAGCAAATAGACCGATCTTATTGCCAAAAAGGTCTCTGAATAACAGATAAACAACGAGGACAATAAACGATGAGATCAGGATATTTGTGAATTCGATAGATAATAACTCACCCCATCTGGGAAAATAAATGGGCTTGAATAAATATAAATTGACTGCCATCAGAATTAATATTGTCAATAATCCATAAATGCCTGAGTATCTTGATCTCTTGATCTTTCCTGCAAGATATACCATCATCCCGCCGCTAAAAGCCCATATCTGCAATAAGAAAAGATGCGCCCCATACAATTTGTCGACTATGCTTAATAGATAATACACTGGCACTGATAACATGATCAGTGAATAACTGAATATTCCATACAGGTTATCCCCGACCAGGATAAAACCGCCTGTTGCTGTGTTGATCTTAGCCGCTTTCAGAGCTAATGAGCCGTGAATGAAATTATAGAACTGGTCTAATATCACCCCTTCGTCAGAAAAAAATAATCGAGTGCCTGCAAAGCTGAGAAAAATGAATAGCGAACTGAAAAATACTAATAAAGGAAATTTGTTTGTTTCAAACTTTTTTAGAATAATTTTAACCGCAGATGAACGCAGATAAACGCAGATTGGTTTCATTGGAATTAGATCCCCTTTACGATCCTGTTAATCCTGTCTGAAAAATGTAAAATGCATTCGAGGCAAACGTAATAGAAAACTTATTGCATGGCCGTGTTCTATGTCGTGGATGTTTCTCAATACAAAAGTGCAAAGGATACTGCTGAGCTTTGCGTTCTTCGCCTCCTTTGAGGTGAGCCGATGTGATTAATCTGCGTTCATCTGCGTTCATCTGCGGTTAATATTTCTTAATGATGTGTAATCTCATTTTTTGCCTGGTCTAAATAAATATAATTTTCATGAGAATAATCCAAAATAAATGATCAATATTATCAAAACAATCATTGCGATAAGAAGAACAAGATCAATCATTTTCTGCATCTTCAAACTTCTTTCTTTTTTATTTTCTATAACAGCTAAAATGAATTCATCGATCGGTTTCCACACATCTTCAGGATTATTATTCTCAAAATCAATAACAGAATCCTTGCCTTTTGATGTGATCACAGCATATTGAAAATATTTCAGGTATCCTTCTTTAATAAGAGCATAAACATGCTTCTCCACGATCAATGTCCTTATTTGCAGCGCCCCTGATATCTGTTTAATATCCTTGAAACCATAAGTGATTGATTTCAGGATGGCATAATCCACTTCTCCAAACCCTTTTTCATCAGCCCCTTCTTTTTCAGGGGTTTCGTATTTCTTCACTTTGATCAACTCTTTCTCTTCTGGTTTTTCTTCTATTCTTTGTTCCGTCTCAACTATTTTTTCCTTCTTTTTGATCCTGTTGATCCATAAGCTGTCATCCATAAAAAGATCCATGACCTTCTTATCCTGCGACTCGTCCACAATCATTTAAAAAGCCTCGATAATATTCCCTTTTTTGGAGGTATGCCGCATATTTTTCTTGCTATTTTCATCAAGGCTTTTGCAGATGCGGATTTTGGCTGTAATATAATTAGCGGTTTTTTTGCATCTCTTGCCTTTACCACAGCCTCATCATAAGGAATAACGCCAATGACTGGAAGACCTAATTTTACACCCACATCTTCATAAATGCTCTTCTTATATTTGTTCACAATGAGACCGCCAATATCAAGACCCGCAAGCGCAGAGACTGCCTTTACTTTCTGCGCATCAGATATGGAAGCCGGCTCAGGGTTGACAATGATCAAGATCTCATCCGAGAAATTCATGGGTAATATACTGAACTTGGAAAGCCCTGCAGGTACATCAAGAATTACAAAATCAAATTCGCTTTTCTTTAACTCTGTTATTACATCCCCCAGTTTATCTATATTCACATCTTTTAATGCCTGCAGTGAGGAGCCACATGGAAGGATATTAAGACCAAGCTGGATCGTATTGATGGCGCTTCGGATATCAGCCGAGCCATTTAGTACTTCCAGAAGGGTTATTACAGGTTTTTCAAGACCGGTATATAGATCCAGGTTCGGCAGCGCAATATCTGTATCCACTACCAGCACCTTTTTGTTCAATGATGCCATTGCAAAACCAAGGTTCAGTGCAAGTGTCGTCTTTCCAACGCCGCCTTTTCCTGAACATAAAGCTATTATCTTCGGAGCCATTTTATCACTTTATTTTCTTTCTTAAATATAATCTTAATGCATATATAAATACTACGAGTATTGAAAGTCCCAGCACAAGGTTAAACTCTGGTTTTCTTTCTTTTTCTAGTATTCCTTTTTTAGCCCCTCCCTTGATCTCTATGGGAGTTAATGTAGCTGATTCCACAAAAAATATCTT
>JAHIHJ010000445.1 GCA_018899795.1 Methanobacteriota archaeon | reverse complement strand
TTTTCGATAAGTTTTGCCTTGTTCACCTGGTAAGGAAGTTCCGTAACTATTATCTGCTCTTTACCCTTTATCTCCTCGATAGTAGCGCGGGCGCGCATCTTTATAGAGCCCCTGCCTGTCGAAAAGGCATCGATGATCCCCTGCCGCCCGTAGATGAAACCTGCGGTTGGGAAATCAGGTCCTTTTACTACCTTGAACAGATCATTAAATCCAGCTTCAGGGTTATCGATAACAAGAGTGATACCATCTATGATTTCGCCAAGATTATGAGGCGGCATGTTAGTCGCCATGCCAACGGCTATGCCAGTGGAGCCGTTGATAAGAAGATTGGGGAGCTTGCATGGCATTACTGATGGTTCTTTTAACGAATCGTCATAGTTCGGTACGAAATCAACGGTCTCTTTGTCGATATCTCCAAATATTTCTTCGGATATCTTACCGAGCCTGACCTCAGTGTATCGCATCGCTGCGGCGCTGTCGCCATCAATGGAATTGTGAACGAACACTCCGGATGCGAGTAAGAAATTGTGATATCCATCTACTGTAATGTCATATGTGTCAGTGTGTCCATCCAGGAACCGCTTAGATATGATATGATGGTTGTAATTTTGCGCGGCAGTCAGAAGATGGTCAAAATTATCAAAATATTTAAGAGCAGTTTCGATACGTGGGATCCAATTCTTATCTCTATTGGATTCATAAACGTCAGGGGTGATCACTTCATATTTTTTCAATAATTGTGCTACATATCCTGCTATCTTCTGGCGCATGACGGTATTCTTATATTCGGGATCCGTCCATTTTTTTTCGAGTGTGCAAGCTGCACACGCTGCAAGCTCTGACATCATTGCAGGATTTTGTTGTATTCGCAGCTCATTGCTGTGTATAACTCCCTTCCGTTGAGCATCACAGAAAGACAGGTCTTGCCACTGTCTTGCTATTTTTTCTCGATGCATGACACGAGTTTCTGGTTTTTCCCAACTTTTTAGAGCCATTTTAGAAAAATGGTCTTCCGAGTATTTTGCTCTATAATCAGGATTCTGCCAGTTGCGCCTGGAATTTTCACTTAGCTTTGCCCTCACTTTTTCAGATGATAAGGCGCGTGAAATAGCTTCGACGATTTGCGATCGTTTTTCTTCATTCTTCCACATTTGGCGGCTTTTTTCAGAAATGATTTGTGCTATTCTTGCTTTTTCTTCTGGAGACAGTTCGCGTTTCTCAATATTGGCAAGCGCCGTTCTCATTCTGGAGCGATAATCCTCATCTTCCCATAACGCTTTCATGCGCATTGAAATCTCGGCACATGCCTGGGGGTTCTGTGAATAATATCGCTTTATACCAGCCGAACTTCGACTGGCATTCTCCTTACGGAATTCTTCCTGTTTATTCTGGTTTATGAATATGTTTCTTCTCTGTTCCCGTACTTCCGGATGATCGTCATAATAGCGCTTCACACCCTGTTTTTGAAGCTCACGAAATTCATCATCTTCCCATAATTCTGTGATGTTTTCAGCATGAAGGTGAAGGTGTTCCAGAAAATCCATACGGACGATATTTGTCGGACTGTTATCCATTCGGTTAAAATTCTTGTGATGCCTTACGAAAGGACCTCCAAATACTCTTGCTATACCTCTTTGAGCGTTGAACTCATCTGCAATATGATGGACAAAATCATATTCTTCAGAAGCTGGCTGGAAGACTCTCAAGTATTCATTAAGCCCTTCTTTGATTTGAGCAGTATCAAAGTAACCAGGCATCAAGCAGTCATCTGGCGTCAAATCCTTTGCTTCCTTGTAAGTGCCATCACGCAACATGAACCTGTGATCCGGCGTGCAGCGGATTTTTTCACCGTTATCGATCGTCAATTCTATGAGTTCTGCATTTCGGCGAGTTAAGCGTGCATTTTTTCCCTCTCCAACTACGATTTGGCCGTTATCATCAATTGAATATACATAAAAAATCTCATCCGGACTCAATTTTGCCAATTCCTCGAAGGATTTCTCAGTGCCATCAAGTAGCTTTATTTTGGTATCACCTGTAAAACAACCAAAATTCCCCTGCCCATCTATCAAAGGATATCGCAGCGAAAAATCCTGTACCATCCTGACAAGTGAATCGTAAACCGCTATATCACCGTGCGGATGATACTTACCAAGAACATCTCCCACTATCCTTGCTGATTTCTTGTAGGGCTTATCATAGGTCATCCCCTGCTCGTTCATTGCGTAAATGATGCGGCGGTGAACTGGTTTGAGACCGTCCCTCACGTCAGGCAGCGCGCGCCCAACGATGACGCTCATTGCGTAGTCTATGTAGGAGCGCTTCATTTCGTCCTCGATCAGGACCGGTGAGATCTTCTCAATTACAAGCTTCTGCTGGGGGTCTTTGGGTTCTTTTTCTGTCATGGTATATCAGCTCAAATTTGTATAAGTTAAATTTTTATTAAACGAATTATTTTCTTGCATGCATTCTCTTGCAAGTGTATATGTGGAATGTGTGATAATCTTTCGTTTTCCAATGTAGAAAAGATAGGCTTTCAACGCTTTTTCAGCAGCCTGCTGGGAGAGAAAACATGCCTGTGCAAAAAATTTACCTTCTGCATTCCATTTGGCTGCTTCAAGGTCATTTCTTCCCTGATTAAGCCATCTTTCCGCTTCTTTCATCATAAATTTCGATGCCCTCCTCTTCAATGGTCATTATAAAATTTCTTTTCTCTTTTTTCATAGTTTCAAATTCTAAAGGTGAATAAACCATGGGTTCAAGTGTCAGGAGAGTTTTATTCAACTGTATCACTTCTGCAATTCTATCGATGAACCTTTTTGAGGTTTCTTTTATTACCATAAGGTCTATATCGCTTCCTTCATGCGCTTCTCCTCTTGCGTATGAACCAAAAAGCACAATTTTCTGGGGAGCATAGTTACTGATTATGCTCTGGATGATATCAGTGAATGAATCCTGAATATTCTTATCATTTGAAATTTTTGTAATGTTTAAATACATAAATATCTCTTACCTAAAGAAATCCTCCGCTAAAATTGTGTAGCGCTAATTGTCGAAAAATTAATTTATTTAACCGCAGATGAACGCAGATGAACGCAGATATCTTCTCAAGTAATCTTGTTTTCATATTCGTCCACCTTTTATTGCATTTTCTTTTCTAGTTAAAATCTGTAAATTTTCTAAAACGGTTAATCCACCTTGTGACAAAGGTGTTCTATGGTCAATCTGAAAGTTGCGTTTGCTTTTACTTTTTTCTCCGCTTTCGGCACTTGTGTAAAATCCATTTTCATCTTTAGATTTTTCATAAACTTCGTCGCTTAATTGTCTATAGTATGCGGGATACTTTTCGTATAGGTCTGCCATTGATAATTTTTCAAGTTCTCTCAATTCTTTTGTATCTATAGGTTCTGATGTTGATGTTTTAGAATCTTCAGTATCTAAAATTCTTATAATTGCTAAATTAACTTCATTTCTAAAATATTTCCAATTATTAAAACCAAAGAACGCTTTCCATTGAAGCTTATCATTGTCCCAAATATCTGATAATTTTTCTTTTTTATCCTTCTCACTTAAACCCTGATCTATAATTTCGTTTGCAATTTTTGTTACATCAAATTTATCTCTATCTTTAAATTCAAAAAATCTGGGCAACTCTTCCTTAAGTGCATAATACCTTAAAACATCTTTTATATCTTCAGTTCTATATCCAGGGAGTTTTTCACACCAGTAGAAGTATTTATCCTCAACTATTTTGCATAATTCAACTAATTCATTCTCTTCTATTACTTCTTTCTCATTAAGGTTATTAATATTGAAAAATTCAGATAGGTCATTAATGAAATCTATATAGGCTTGTTTAATATTGTCATAAATCAATACTTCACAACTTTTTTCAGTTTCTTCATCATTTTCAGATGGTTTCAAAATTGAAAACAAATATAATCCAACAGGAATCCTTTCAATAAATTCAAGATTTTCTAATTCACTTGTATCTATAGATTTGTCCATCATAATTGCAAACTCTTCAATTTTCTCGATGGAAATTAAGTGGATAATTTGT
>JAHIHJ010000052.1 GCA_018899795.1 Methanobacteriota archaeon | reverse complement strand
TGGCTCGTGGACAAGTGCTTCACCTGTTGATGGTTCGTTTAACAGCAGCAGCGAGGACTTTACTTTCACAACATCTGCACTTTCTGATGGCACTCATACAATTTATGTCCGTGCCCAAAATACAGGAAGTAACTGGGAAACATCTTATGCATCAGATACTTTAACTATTGATGCAACTCCCCCCACTATATCTTTCGCTAGCCCTACACCTTCTAATAATTCTAACCTGACGCTGAATTATGTTTATGTCACTGTAACTTCGAATGAGAATTTGATAACACCCAGCCTTGAATGGAATGGAGTGAATGAAAGTATCAGTGGTTCGGGAATGAGCTGGTATAAAAATAAAACTGGTCTTTCGGATGGAAATTACAGATTTAGGGTCTGGGGTAATGATCTTCTAAATAACTGGAATGTAACTGAACTGAGGGTAGTAACAGTGGATACTCGCTCACCGACTGTTACTGCAAATCCAACCGTTTATCCAGCTAATCAAAATGCAGCAAGGAACGGAAGCCTAATAACCCTTAATGCAACAATTATCGACCTTGGAACTGGTGTTAAAAACGCCACAGTCAACGCCTCTCATGTCAACAGCAGCCTCGGAAATATTATACTAAACAACAATAGCGGATTCTGGACAAATTCAAGTGTGATAGTGAATACATCAGATGGAATATATTATTTGAACATCACTGCTTATGATAATGCGGGCAACTTAAATAATACCGTACAGATAACCGTGATTGTTGATAACACTCCTCCCACTATTACTACTGCTCAAACCAACTACCCATCCGGTCTCACCGCTGCTAAAAATGGCACATCCATCACACTTAACGCATCTATTTCAGATTACCCCGCGGGTGTCAAAAACGCCACGGTCAACGCCTCTCAGGTCAACGGCAGCCTTGGGATCATCATCTTGAACAACAACAGCGGATTCTACACAAACTCAACCGTAATTGTAAATACCTCTGACGGAACCTACCGCCTGAACATCACTACCTACGACAACGCGAGCAACAAAAATGATACTGTGCAAATATCTGTAATCGTGGACAACACACCCCCCAACAATATCACCATCAACCCTGTCACTTACCAGCGCGGGAGCGCCGCAAACAACCGCAGCATCATAGGGTTCATTGCATCTGCTGATGATCCTTTGATTAATAGCACTTCAGCAGGGCTGAAAAACGCATCTGTGAATGTATCCCTGATAAACAATACGGGCAGGATAGAACTCACTAACCAATCAGGTATCTGGAGAGGCAATGCCACATTTGATAAATTCATAACCGATGACAATTATTCCTTGAATGTGACCTTCTTTGACCATGCAGGAAACATAAATAACAGTGTGCAAATCAATGTTTCCATAGACAACACCCCGCCCTCGGTAACAAATGTTTCACTATCATTTCAGTTCATTGATGTAAGCAGCTTTACAAATATATCGGCAAATATTACCTCACTTGATGAAGTGTCGCTGGTGAATCAAAGTGAAGTCTTTGCAAGAGTAACATTTCCAAACAGCACTTCAATAAATTATCCCATGAACGCAACCGGTGGCAGTTTATTTTATTATAATTTCACTGATACTGCACAATACGGTCGCTTCAATGTAACCATACTCGCAAACGATACCACAGGGAATATCAACAGCACTCAAAGAATACAATTTGCTACTGTATTCATTACGAATAATGAAAGTGTGGTTACCCAGGCAAACAACTCAACAGTTGTCAATGCTCCTCTTTCCAATACCACCCTGTATTTGTTCACTAATAACACAAGCGTTGGCGCTATAAACATCACTCAATCGAGGATTAACATGACCTCTAATGAGTTGACCATTACAAACCCGGGGATATACGTGAACGTGAGTGTAAGCAGCAGCATCAGAAACAATCTATCGTATGTGATAATCTATGTGAACTATACAGAAGCTGAAGTTAGCTCGTATGTTGAGAGCACGCTAAGGCTGTATAGATGGAACACTTCCTCATCTATGTGGGATTGGCTCTCAGGTGCAGGTTCGTTCCCATACGTGAACAACGCAGGTGTTGACACTACCAATAATTTTGTATGGGCTAACCTGACTGAGCTTAGCGAGTTCGCAGTTTCGGGCGAACTGTATGTTCCACCAGCACAGACCACCACCTCCAGCAGCAGTGGCGGCGGAGGCGGTGGCGGCGGAGGCGGAGGCGCCTCAGCAGAGAACTTCTCGAATATCCTGTTAAAGGAAAGAGCTGACGCGTATGTCTTCAAGGACAAGGTCGCAGCGTTCTTCTTCAAGCTCGCCGACCCGATAGTATATGTGAATATAACCGGAAATTTCAATTCTGGAGAAGTAACCACAACGGTCGAGGTGCTGAAGAGCACTTCAACTCTCGTGAATTATTCGGCGCCCGGAACCGTTTATAAGAACATCAATATCTGGGCTGGAGCGTCCGGCTTTAACAGTCCCAAGAACATCAAGGAAGGATTGATCGTTTTCAAGATCCTGAACTCCTGGATGAGCGACAACAAGGTCAAAAGCAAGGATGTCGTAATGGTCAAATGGAATGGCAGCGACAATGCATGGATATCGCTTGAGACAAAAGAGGTTTCAAAAGACGATAATCATACCTTCTTTGAGGCAAAGAGCAATTTATTCTCCACGCCCTTCGCAATAACGACCACCTCAGGAACAACATCCGGGGTAACAGAGCCAACGCCTGAAGTAACACCGACAGAAACACCGAAGGCTACGGCAACCACACCTAAGGGGACACCGGCGATCCCGGCAGGGCTTGTCCTGATGATGATCACAGGGGCGGCATACATCGCAATGAGGAAAAAGGAGGGAGACAGCAAATGAACACAGGGGCGCAATGCCCCGGTTTTATTGTCACAAACTATGATCAAAAATAACAAGGAGAGAAAAAAAGAAAATATAGGTTAAAATAGTTTATGCAGTTAACAACCTTCCCAGGAACTTAGTAAACATTACCAGATCTTCCACCCTGATATTCTCGTCATCAGCATGCGCATTGCTCTCCATCCTCCTTCCTATCCCGAAACAGCATGCAGGCAGCCCTGTGACATTGACGGCATAAGCAACGTCCAGGCTTCCCTGCGCGCCGGCACACCTTACGTCCCTGCCCGTCACTTCATCCGCAACTCTCTTGACCTCTTTCACCCAGGGATGATTCGCATCAGTGAGCATGGGCGCGTAGATGTCATCGCAGCTCATTTTGAGATCGATGTCCGGGTATTTTTTCTTCACCTTAGATATTGTATCGTTCATCTCTTTGCAGACATCTGCAAATCTCTCTTCCGGGATATACCGCCTGTCACCTTTTAGCGTACACCTGTCAGGCACGATGTTCTGTTTTACCCCGCCGTTGATAACGGTAATATTGAGAACAGGTATCAGGGTATCAATACCTGCATTCCGGCTGATCGCCATGCTTGAGGGCACTTTTGAGCGCCTTTTCTCGACCTCTGCCTTGAGCTCAAGAAGCCCGCTCATCACAGGCACGGCTTTCTCTATTGCATTCACACCCAGGAAACTGCTCCCGCTATGGTACGATTTTCCGAAGACGTCTATCTGCCAGTCCACGTTCCCGTTCGATGCTATTGTGATATCATCGCTATCCCCGTCCATGCTCAGGAAATAATCTGCTTTGAGCTTTCCAAGGTCAGCAAGGTGGCAGAGACCTGAATAAGGCCCCATCTCTTCGTCAGTGGTCAGGGCGATGTTCAGGTTATACTTCGGCATGGTATCAAGTTCATCCATCGCTGAAAGCACGGTAAAAAGCGCAGCCACGCCGCCCTTGGAATCAGCCACCCCGCGCCCGAATATGCGCCCGTCCTTTTCCGTACACTCAAAAGGAGGCACGCTCCAGTTCGGGCTTGCAGGGACAACGTCAAGGTGCGTGTTTATCAACAGCGTCTTTTCTGCGCCATAGTTCTTTATTGCGGAAATGTTGACGCGCTCGCCTGAAAGATGCGTAAGTCTCGGATTTTTCTTTTCGAATAACTCGCGGGGCATAAAGAGCGTCTCAACCTCAAAATCCAGTTCTTTAAGTCTGGAGGCGGCATAATCCATCGCTTCTTCGTAGTTTTCGCCAGGGGGCACCTGAGTCTGGATGCGCACAAGCTCATCCAGTGTTTTAATGGTTTCATTGGTCTTTGACCCAAGACGCTCTAATAATGCCAGCATTTGTGCCCAGAAATGTTCTTTTCACCCAAATGCTTTTTGCCTTGCTTATATGTATTAGAGCCGATGGCTCTGGAAGAAGAACTCAAGGCAGTCGAAGACGAGATATCCAAAACGAAGTATAACAAGGCTACCGAAGGTCACTTAGGCAGACTTAAAGCTAAACTCTCAAGGTTAAGGGAAGAAGTGGTGAAGAAAGCCTCTGCTAAATCAGGCGGGGAAGGTTTCGCGGTAAAGAAATCGGGCGACGCGTCGATCGTGCTCCTGGGATACCCATCCGTAGGAAAAAGTACGCTGTTGAACAGCCTTACCGGGACAAAATCTGCGGTCGCATCATATGAATTCACCACTCTTGATGTCGTGCCAGGAACTCTGGATTATAAAGGTGCCACTATCCAGATACTTGATGTACCCGGCGTTTTAAAGGGTGCAGCATCCGGGAGAGGACGCGGGAAAGAGGTCCTTGCAGTGGTGAGGAATGCTGACCTTGTACTGATAATGCTTGATGTTTTCCAGCTTGTTCATTATAATGTCCTTCTTGAGGAATTGTTCGCTGCCGGTATACGTGTCGATTCAAGACCGCCAGAAGTCACGATCCGGAAAAAAGCCCGCGGCGGCATAATAGTAAGCAGCACGGTGGATGTAGGGCTTGAAGAGGATACGATAAAATCCATAATGGGTGAATACAGGATACACAATGCAAATATTGTCGTTCGCGAGAATATCAATATCGACAAGTTGATAGATGTCATTCTGGGCAACAGGAAGTACATCCCCTCCATCGTAGTGATCAATAAAATAGACCTTGCTGATGAATATACGCTCAGGGATTGCAAAGAAAAATTCCCGGATGCTCTCCTTATCTCTGCTGATAAAAAGACCCATATAGATGAACTTAAAGAGTTGTTTTACCAGAAACTTGGGTTCATAAGGATTTACATGAAGCCGCAGGGTGAGCCTGCTGATATGGATGAGGCGATGATAATCAGATACGGCTCTTCAATTGGCGATGTTTGTGACAAGCTTCACCGTGATTTCAAAAAACGGTTCAGGTATGCCCAGGTATGGGGCGATTCTGCAAAACATAAGGGTCAGCGCGTGGGTCTTGAGCATACGATGTATGACGGTGACATACTTACGATAATATTGAGAAAATAAGATATGGAACGAAAATCTATTCCAGTAACACCACTTCTCACAGTCGATACTGTGATCATTTATCTGGGAAAGCTTATCCTTATCAGGCGCAAAAACCCTCCCTTCCAGGGTCATTTCGCGCTTCCCGGGGGCTTTGTGGAAGTGGGCGAGACCGTTGAAACAGCGGCTGTGCGCGAGGCAAAGGAGGAAACAGGGCTTGATGTTGAGATAATCAAGCTTCTTGGTGTGTATTCAGAGCCTTCGCGCGACCCCAGAGGTCATACAGTTTCTGTAATTTTTCTTGCTGTGGGAAAAGGAAACCTTAAAGCGGGTTCAGATGCTTCTGATACAGGACTTTTTGGTATGAATGACATACCAGAACTGGCATTTGACCATAAAAAGATCATAGAGAACGCCAGGAGTGATATAAATGGAATTTTGTCCTAAATGCAAAAGCATGATGATGCCCTCAAAGAATGTTTATAAATGCAGGAAATGCGGGTTCGAAAAAGCGATAACAGAAAGTGTTGTTTCAAAGACCGAAAGAAAGGAACGCGAGGTAACCGTACTTGAACAGAGGGAGATGGGACTGCCCACGATAAGGGCTAAGTGTGAGGATTGCGGCAACGATACTGCATACTGGTGGATGCGCCAGCTTCGCTCTGCTGATGAGAGCGAGGTCAGGTTCTTCAGGTGTACCAAATGCGGAAAGACATGGAGAAGTTATAATTGATGTTCATTGAAATAGACGGCTGGATGGCAAAATTGCGTTTCTCAGCCTGCCATTTCATCCCGAACCACCCTAAATGCGGCTGCCTGCATGGGCATACATACGCTATCAGCGTGCGGATCGAAGGGCAACAGGCAGGGGATTTCATCATCGATTTTGAGAGGGTAAAAGGGATAGTAAATGAACTCTGCGACCGACTTGACCACCGGGTGCTGATAGCTGAAAAAGACCCGCGCCTTCGGATAGAAAAAAAGAAAGAAGTTTCCGTGGAGATCATTGAAAGTAATAAACGATATGTTCTGCCATCAGAAGATGTTGTGTTCCTCCCCACGACCTCGGTGAGCGCGGAAGACCTGTGCAAATATTTCAATTCAGGGATTGCAAAAGCGTTACGGGGTGTTGATAATATTAAAAAGATCCACGTCAGGGTGGATGAGGGTATCGGGCAGGGCGCTGGCTGCGAAATTGATATGATCAATTTCAGACAGGTTTAATAATTATCCATTATCAGCTTTACCGGATTATTATACTCTAATTTAATAGAATATACATTATGGTCTCCTTTTACGTCTATCCTCAGAATTCCAAGCCTTGTATTCATAAGACCGACCATGGCTGAAACCCCCCTGTAATTGACGTCAAATCCCTCCAGTTTGAGGGCTTCAAAGACATCCTGCGTAGTATAAGGTTTACCTTTAATGAACAATTTTAAAACAGATCGTCTGATGCCGGTTTTGTCCCTCATTAAGTACTTTGTTACCCTTGTCTTCATATTTTCGTTTGGTTTGGGACTCAGTCAGACCACCATTTTTCACTATTAAATTTTGAGAGTTTATAGTTTTGCTTGCTCATAAAGGCGTTCTTTCAACGACCATTCCGTTCTTCATGGGATAACGCTCAATAATACATGCGCTGCCCCCCATTTTTTTAATATCTTCAGCCAGGGCGGAAGCGAGCCACGATGCAGTTTCAATGGAAACGTCAGTTACAACGTACGTATCCTCCAGCACCCCCGCTTCTTTCAGGAAGTCAGGACTGCATCCTTCGATCACACCGTATATAAGCGTTCCATCCTCAGTTATTTCATCAAACCCGCGTGCATTTTTTTTCGCGGTTCGTTTAAACCTTTCCCTGAGCTGGACAGCATCCTTAAAGCGCGATGAGCAGAAATGCATTTTCTTTCCATTTAAAGCTTCTGCGACTTCCCTGCTGCCTTTTGCTTCGCACGATTCATCGTTTGCGACTTCATACCCCAGTTTCTTCATCTCTTCCACATTCGTTTCTGAGAATTCAAGTTCGTTCAGGTTCAGAAACCCATCGACTTCATCCAGAAGTTTTAAAATTCCTGAGAAATCAGATGCCAGGGATGGAATTTCGATCCCCACAGAGATGCCGAGCTTATGAGCCATTTTGATAGATGACCCATAAAATGTGTTGTTTATATCTTTCCACATACTATGCGGCGGATGAAACCTGATCTCATCAAGACCCGCATTTTTTAGCGATTCGAGCGCTCCCATATTGGGGGGAAGGGCAGTATATAAGTGTATATGATGCATAGGTCCGAACCTTTTCTTGAGGATACGTATGTAATGCAGTACCCTGTCAAGCCTTAAAAGCGGTTCGCCGCCTGTTATGCCTGTACCCAGCGCATCCATCGAAAGCGCTTCTTCTATTATGTCTTCGTCTTTTTCAACACGCCTCTCATTGGCAAATATTACATCCTTTTCACTTCTTGCCTCTGAGACGGGGCAGTAAAAACATTTCTTACCGCATATGCCTGAAACGAAAAGTACCATCTTTGCTCCCTGATAGCAGAGCTTGCATCCTTCAGGCAGGTAATTATTAAAAGAACCGGTCATTTTATTTGCTTCGGCTGATGATATATTCGCCAAGCGTTATGAGTTTATTTTTTGCCGGGCTTTCATCAATCCTATCAATATGACCCATAGCAAGTTCACGTTCTTCCCGTGCTGTTTCTTCTGCATAAGCGATCGAATCCGCGACAAGGTGCATGAGTTGCCCGTTGTTGCATTTCATCATCTGTTCAAGGGTTATCCCCGAATTCAGGGCATCAATGACCACGATCGACGGTCTTCCCATAAAAAGGTCCTTTTTAACTGGTTTTCCCAGGTCGTTTTCATTTGAAATACAATCCAGGATATCATCCCGTATCTGGAAGGCTATTCCAATATGGTTCCCGAATTCCAGCAAAGATTCAGTCTCTTTATCGTCGCCTCCGCCCACTATAGAACCCACTTCTGTGGCAGAGCCAAAAAGCGAACCGGTCTTCCTGAATGCCAGGTCAATATAGCTATTCTTATCCCTGGCATATTCAACAAGTTCCATGGCTTCTCCTTCGCCCATATACATGAGCGAATCCGCTATGGTTCGAATGAGCCTCGGATCACGTGAAGCAAGCTTAAGCGAAAGAGCCGCAAGGACCTGTACTGTCAGCAGAGCCATATCTGTGCCCCACTTCTTATGTACCGTATCTGTGCCCCGCCTTTTTTCAGATTTATCGATCACATCGTCCAGGACAAGTGATGATGAATGTATCAATTCGATAGACGCGGCTGCAAAACTTGCTTCTTGTGCTGTTCCTCCCACAGCCTCGCTGGCAAGTGTGACAAGCGCTGAACGTATTCGTTTACCTTTAGAGGCGATCGCATAAGCGACGGCTGCAGCAAGTTCAGGAGGTTTGATATTACCAAGTAAAGCTGGGAGTTCTGCATCCACCATTTCTGCGCGTTCAGCCAGAAGTTGTTCTATTTCCATTGAGTTCTCCCATGACAGAAGTATTCAAAAGAGTTTCTATTTAAATGCATATTCCTTCATGATATTAATTCATCCTAAATAGACTTTTCTAAAGTTAAATTTACACGGATGATCATTCAATTCTCAGTTTACGCATTCTTTCAACTGCCTCATTGATCCTTTCAACTGACTGCGTTAGCGCAAATCGAATGTATCCTTCTCCATACTCACCAAAACCCACGCCTGGCGTAGCAACAATTCCGGATTTTTCAAGAAGCATCTTTGTAAAGTCAAGTGATCTCCCTTTTACCTTCACCCATACATAGAACGTCGCTTTGGGCGGTTTTACATCCAGCCCGAGTTCATTTAACCCTGTAATAAGCGCATCTCGCCTCTCCTTATATATCAGGTTCATATCCCGGACACAATCCTGCGGACCTGACAGCGCCGCGATCCCTGCTTCCTGGACAGCCTCGAACGCACCAGAATCCACATTTGTCTTGACCTTTCCAAGACCTGCAAGCATTTCGCGGTTCCCGACCGCAAAACCCAGCCTCCACCCGGTCATATTATATGTCTTGGACAGGGAATGCATCTCGATACCAATATCTTTTGCTCCTTTTATGGCAAGGAAACTTGGGGCTTTGTAGCCGTCATAGGTCATCTCTGAATACGCATTATCATGAATTACCAGTATTTCATTTTCATTCGCGAAATCAACGACTTCCTCGAAAAATCCTGTCGTTGCTGTCGCAGATGTGGGATTATTTGGATAATTCAGGAACATGATCTTTGCTTTTTTCGCTACGTCTTTTGGTATCGCATCAAGATCAGGAAGAAAATCGTTTTCGGCTAAGAGCGGCATCTTGAACGGTTTGCCGTCTGCAAGGATAGACCCGATGTTGTAGACCGGGTATCCAGGGTCTGGGACAAGCGAAACATCCCCGGGGTTCAGGAACGCAAGAGGTATATGAGCGATCCCCTCTTTAGAACCAATAAGTGTTAGTACCTCGCTCTCAGGGTCAAGGTCAATTTTCATCGTCTTTTTATACCATTTTGCAGCTGCGTCCCTGAAAGAAAGCATGCCTTCATACGATGGATAGCGGTGCCTTGCCGGGTCTCCCACAGATCTTATCATCGCCTCAACAATATGCGGGGGGGTTGGCATATCAGGGTCGCCAATGCTGAGATTTATTACATCAACGCCTTTTTTGATGGCATCCTGCCTGGCTTTGTCGATGGTCGCAAATAAATAAGGTGGTAGTGAATTGATCCTGTCAGCGTACATAATCCGTCCGGCGTTCAAATGTTGTTTATGGTATATAAGATATGAGCTTTTATTTCAGATCTTTAATCATCATCCTCATCTTCATCTTTTCCAGCTTCAAAGAACAGCTCGCCGTACAGCAATTTTTCAATTACATGTGACACATACAGGCGCTTATGGTACTTTTGTATGTCCTCATTCATATGGAGTTCTGAATCTATCTGGACCCTCAGCAGTACATACCTGAACTTATCCATATCATCTATTTCCAGCGATTTGATGGTCTCTAAGAGATACGGCAGTCTATCCGGCTCGTCCACAGCCTCTGCAATAACAAGCACATTATGGGATATTTTCTTTATAACCATTTTATGCTGACCCGTCAGAAGTTCCAGGGTTTCAAGAGAGTATTTTTTGTCCTTGATTAGTACATGCTCCATGCCTACCACACTATTCTTTATCTACCTGTTCCTATATTAGCCAGACGGAGAGATAATGGAAACACCTGTGATCCTGAAGACAAATAACAAAGGGAAGATAAAAGAATATTTTGCGATACCTGCAGGAAAACTGCATACTGACCTGGGGGTAATTAACCTTGATGAACTGAATACAAAATCTTTCGGGGATATCATACTCTCGCACCTTGGTGCAGAGTTTGTGATCCAGAAGCCAAAAGCGCCTGATTTTTTCAAGTATGCAAAACGAACCGGCGCGCCCATGATGCCAAAGGATATCGGTATTATAATTTCAAACACCGGTCTATGCTCTTCAGATCATGTACTGGACGCGGGGACAGGTTCCGGTATCCTTGCGATATTTCTTGGCGGGATAGCAGAAAAAGTCGTAACGTATGAGATCCGGGAGGAATTCATGGATGTCGCCCGGCGCAATTTTACCCTTGCTGGTCTTTCCAATATCGAATCGCGCCATGGCGATATAGCTGTTGAGATACAGGGACTTGATGAGAAATTCGATGTGATAACCCTGGACACAATGGATGCGTCAAAAGTGATACCGCATGTTTCCCGTGTTATTTATCCGGGAGGTTATGTTGCTGTATATTCCCCGTTTTTTGAACAGGCAAAGGAAGTCAGACAGGCAATTGATAAAACCGGATTTACAGAGGTGACCACACTTGAGACAATTGAGCGTGAGATCTCTTTTACGGACAGGGGGACGCGTCCTTCAACTTCAAGGGTAGGTCATACGGGATTTATCACTATAGCCAGGTATTGAGGTCTGGCAAGAAATAATAGAATACTTTAATATAAGGGAGAAAGATATTTATTAGCGTATGACCTCAACTAAATATAGTAAAGATAATATAATAATGGGGTATCAAATAGCCGTAAATTATACGGGCTTATTTGCCGGACAGATCCTTAGAGTTCGCCCGGCTATCAAATTATTCGGGAGTCCTTCTTATGAGATCGAACTGATGGTAGAATTGCAGAGAAAGGGTCATACTAAAATATGGGTAGACGAAAATTTCTCAGTGCCATTTAATAAAGAAATATTTGAAAAGGCTTTTAATCACTGGAATTTGTTTCATGAACATATCGACCGGTCAAAGAATGAGATCAGGGAATTAAGAGCCCTGTTTTCAAAAACCGAAGATTCCAAGGCAGATACGGGCAAATCTTAATTATCTTATGAATTATTTAAGCCATGGTAAGTTGTCCTCTATGAAAGAACTGGATATTGACAGGGCGATCGAAGATGCAAATAAGCTCATAGTTATCGGTTCTGCCCTGAAGACAGGAATTTTTTCAGCCATATCAGAAGAAAAGGATATCGACACCCTGACGCGCGAACTCAGATCGGATAAGCGCGCTCTGTACATCGTACTTGAAGCCCTGTGCGCAATGGGGTACGTGGAAAATAAAAACGACAGGTACATTATCGCGGAAATGGCGAAACCACTCTTTATCGAGGGCACAGATGAGTATGTTGGAGGCTACATCCCGCATTTTATGAATAAAATGAAAGCATGGCTTGAGCTTCCCCTGATAATCAGGGGGGAAAAGCCGGGAAGAAAAAAGCCGGAGAGCATCGCTGTGTTCATGAATGCCATGGCTTCCAGACCTGATGCCGTGGTCGAGAGAGTTGTTGATGAGTGCCTGAAGACCAGGAAAGATGCGCAAAATGTTCTTGACCTTGGGGGAGGACCGGGCAAATACTCAAGAGCTTTTGTGAACAGGGGATTAAAAGCAGTCCTCCTTGACATGCCAGAGACTATAGATCATGTCAGCAGGGAATTCGGGCTTGCGGGTATCAAAGATCTCACTCTTAAGAAAGGTGATTTCACGGAGGATGGGTTCGTGAAGGAATTCAAAGGACATTCATTCGATATCGTGTTCATGGGCAATATTACGCACATATATTCTGAGGATGAGAACAGGAAACTCTTTTTGCGCGCCGCTAAACTTGTGAAAAAAGGTGGGATCGTAGCGATTGAGGACTTCGTTCGCGGAAGAAGCCCTTCAGCTTCGATGTTCGCGGTTAACATGCTGGCAAGCACAGAAAGGGGCGGGACATGGACGGAAGCGCAATACAGGGAATGGCTTACTGATGCAGGATTCGGGAACATAGAAATGCTGGACTTAGACGGTATTGAAAAACAGCTGATCACTGCTTTTCTGGTTCATTTCTAATATGTTTTTTCTGGAAGATTATTTATAAAAGTATAGCATTTTAACCAGATTATGAAATGCCAGCGGTGCAGCAAGAGCGCTGTGATATACCAGAAATACTCCAACGCCCACCTCTGTAAGCTGCATTTTATCGAGGATGTTGAAAGAAAGATAAAGCGCGATATCCGCAAATTCAGGATGGTAGAACGCGGGGACAGGATAGCAGTGGCGTTAAGCGGCGGGAAGGACAGCATCGTTCTTCTTTACGTGCTGAATAAGATATTCCATGACAGGAAAGACCTGGAATTCTCTGCCATCACGATAGATGAAGGAATTATCGGATACAGGGAGCACACGCTTGAACATGCGGTAAAGCTGACTGGCGACCTGGGAATTCCGCACACCATAAGGTCTTTCAGCGAAGGCTTTGGCGTTACACTTGATAAGCTTACAAAGAAAAAAGAACACGCCGCATGCACGCTTTGCGGGGTGCTGCGGAAAAACCTGCTCAATAAGACGGCGCGGGAACTCGGGGCTAGTAAACTTGCCACAGGTCATAATCTGGACGATGAGTCGCAGACCATAATGATGAACTACCTGCGAGGCGACATGGACCGGCTAAAACGGATGCTTCCGAACGTGAAACAGCCTGGTCTTGTAATGAGGATAAAACCTCTCCGAAGCATCCCGGAAAAAGAGGTGGCTCTCTACGGGTTCCTGAACGGTCTGCCTGTGAGCATGGATGAGTGCCCATACGCTGGTGAAGCCCTTAGGAACGAGATACGTGACATGCTCAATAATTACGAGGTAAAACACCCGGGCACGAAATACTCCCTTCTCGGGGGATTTGAAATTATCTCAGAAGCCCTGCGTTCTCCCGATACTCAGATCGGGACTTGCAGGATTTGCGGTGAACCTGGAAGCGAAGTAGTATGCAAGACATGCAGGCTGCTTGGAAAAACAATAAAAAATGGAACCGCAGATAAACGCAGATAAACGCAGATTTGTTATGTCGGTATCCTGGGTTTTATTGAATGTCCATACGGAAAAAAATAATGCGATGCCACGCCCTTATTGCGGCATCGCGTTGTCTTTAGTGTTTCTCCTTCTTATTTTCTATTTTTAAATGTAACGGCTATCACGGCAAGCAGCAGCGTCATGATGCCCGACAGGAAATCAAATCCGGGTAATTCAGTTGTAGCTTCAGGCTTTCCTCTGAGGATATTATCTGCCTTTATCTCTGCTTTTAGTATCAATTCCTCAGCATACTTGGGGTTGTGTGCGCCCTTGCTCGCGTCCGACGATACAAGCTGCATGTTGAACGTGGACTCGTTGTATATGCGATCGTAGACTGCGCGCTGTTCGCCTGAAATCGTTTTCGTCAGATTTTTTGCATCATTGACCTTAATAATGGTCCGGTTATAATGCTCCATGACAACTTCCTGCTGCTTTTTCACGAACTTCTCTGCTTCTTCTGCTGAAGGGAAACCTTCGTGGCATTTCAGGCACACAAGGAATTCGTTATTGAAGGTATGACCTGTTATCCCATATTCACCAATACCGGTCTCGTTATATGTCCTTGTATACCTGTGGCAGTCTGCGCATGCTGCATTGGGCTGGTAGATATAGGTATCAGAATCAACGCCACTGGTGCTTCGCCTCATCTCTGACTGAGAATGTTTAGGTGCTTTTCCAGGTTTTGCACCTTCATTTGTATGGCATGATTCGCAAAGTATTTTCTTTGATGTCCTGAGCAGATTTTCTTCCTGTGGATTGTGGACATTATGGCACCTCTGGCAGGTGATGCCTAATGTAGATGTATTCAGAGTCGGCTTTTCTCGCTCCTCGGCAAGGAAGTACTCAGTTCCCATGCATTTCATACATGTATCCCTGGCGTTTGTATTATTTTTGAGAGTTATTAGCGAGTTCTTATGATCTGATTTGTTCCATTCTTCGTAGGTGGGCCTGTGTTTTCCCTGGTGGCACCTGCCGCACAATTCAGATGTGAGATTCCGGATCATGCTTTTCTTGGTCAGGTTCATTCTGGCAAGAAGCGCCTGCGCATCTTCCTGTGTCCTGTTTTCCTGGGAATACATGACCAGAATAACGTTCTCAGCGATGTTATTTGAAATATCGCCTGAACCGTGGCATACCTCGCATGTCACGTCCCTGAACTTATATGTCTTTGTCATGCTGTCCCACCCTGTTGTATGACATGGGAGGCAGGATGCATTCGTTGTCTCTCCCCTTTCCACAAGACGCTCAAAGGCGCGGGAATGGTTTGTCTTTATCCAGGAATTATAACTGTCAATGTGGCAGAATTTACATCCACCGGGTCCGATGTAATTGCCCCCGTCGTTCGAGTCGCCCGCGGCATAGGCGGACATGACTGAAAAGATGGCAAGCAGTATGGATATGCCTGCAAGCATCAGTATTTTTTCCTTCATTTTCGACATGATGTCAACCTCATTTTGCCGTCCGCTTTACATGGAACGGACAAGTCCCTCTGTGCTTATACCGAATGTTAACAGGGTCGTAGCAGTGGCGGCATGCATGATGTCGGCAAGAGCATGACCGTTGACATACATCTCTGCGTTATTGAGCAGTTCCACGTCGCCCATCCTTGCGACTAACAGGGAAATTGTCAGGAGCGTGACAGCCACAGCCACAAAAGAGATGTTAAGGACAACTGTAGAATGTTCCTCGAATGACGCCCTCGCTTTTCTCAATAACAGCAGGGCAATGATTATCGTTGGAACTGCTGTCACCAGCAGGAACGGACCTTCGATATCGGGGTCCCATCTCTGATTCGCCTGCGTTGCCAGTGCAACAGGTATCAATATAGTGGCTAATAAAATAATGGTAAGTTTGAAACCATAGAGGGGTTTGATCTCTGTCGTAGCAGTATATTCTCTCAATCCGTTATACAGAAGTAACGCAGCTACCGGTCCTCCTATCATATGGAGATAGTGCAGTGACTCGTGTGGCAGCGGGCTAATTCCCGTCAGCAGGTGCTCTGCCGCATCGCCCAGTCCGATAAATCCGGCTGCGACCATCCCTGCCATAATAGATGGCCAGGCGATCTTACTTCCCCTGAAGTTCTTGTAAATGATCAAAACACCGACGATACTGGCAAAGACTACCAGCAAACCAGCATAGTTGTGCACAAGCTGTTCCAGCATGTTGTGGTGTCCTTGCACCTGGTCGATAAGCAGATTTCCTTCAAAATAAACCATTTTTATTCCTCTTTAATATCTATAATCTATTATTTTCAATGCCAACCTGTTACATTAGCATCATTATAATTATGATAATACTCAATTCAAACTAAATAAATCTTTGGATACAAAATGCATTAGTAATTATATATTCTATTAAATTTATTCACTCAGAAAAAGACAACTATAAATAGTCTGTGTGAATAATAATAATAATTATAATACATGACCAAAGTGCTTGTAGTAGAGGATAACCCCCTGAACATGGAACTTGTTATTGAGATACTTCAGGCGCGGGGCTTTACAGTAGATGAGGCTCTAGATGGAGAAGAAGCTATAAAAAAAGCAGAAACCGAGGACTATGACCTGATACTCATGGATATCGAGCTTCCCGGGCTGGATGGCGTCGAAGTGACAAAGATCTTAAAAACAAAAAACAAAACGACCCCTGTGGTAGCCCTGACCTCATACGCAATGAAAGGGGACAGGGAACGTTTTCTTGCAGCCGGTTTCAATGAATATTTATCAAAACCGCTGGACGTTTCGGACTTTTTAAAAAGGTTGGAAAAATATAAAAAATAATATGACTTATGAACACGAAGCGCTTACGAAATGTGATGAGATATATAAACTGGTAATTGAGAATACATCTGATTATGTGTCGCTGATAGATGAAAAAGGTGTGTATATTTATGTAAGTCCTTCCCATCAGGCAATGGGTTATGATCCGGCAGATCTTATAGGGAGATCCGGAGTTGACTTCGTGCATCCTGACGACAGGGCGAAGGTCGTTTCCGTATTGACGACATACGTGGCTAAGCTTGCGAAAGCAAAACTTGAAGAAATAATCGGGATAAAAAAAGATATTTCAAGGATGTGCATTGATTTCAGGTTCAGGGATATCAAGGGGGACTGGCATTATATCGAAACAACGCCGGATATCGTTAAAAATCCATTCGCGCATGGTTATGCAGGACTTTTGATATCAAAGGATGTAACATCCCGCAGGAAGGAAGAGGAAGCTCTTCGCAAAAGCGAGGAGAAGTTCAGGATTCTCTCCCAGGAATTCCATGCCCTCCTTGACGCAATACCTGACAACCTGACACTTCAATCCCCGGACCTGAAGATACAGTGGGCGAACGAGGGCGCTGCCATGAGTGTGGGCAAGAGCATTTCTGACCTTATAGGTGGATACTGTTATAAAATCTGGCATGATCGCTCTGATCCGTGCGATCCCTGCCCTGTTGAAAAGAGCTTTCTCACAGGCAAACCATCGCGTGCGCAGGTTTCCACACCTGACGGCAGGATATGGGAACTGAGGGCTGTCCCTATATTTGGTGAGGATGGGAAGGTATCCAAAGTAGTTGAAGTGGGGCGCAACATAACTGATATTAAAAATTCAGAAAAGATCCGTCTTGAGAATGTGCGGCTCTCTCTTGCCTCCAAAGCCAAATCAGACTTCCTTGCAAATATGAGCCATGAACTGCGCACGCCGCTTAACTCCATCATAGGCTTCACAGAGCTCATAAAGCAGAAGAATGCAGGAGAAGTAAACGAAAAGCAGATGCACTATCTGGAAAATGTTCTGACAAGCGGCAACCACCTGCTCAGGCTGATCAATGATATCCTTGATATTTCCGGGGTGGAATCCGGGAATATAGAACTTGTGCTGGAGAGGATATCTGTTGCCGAGATCATAGATGAATCCATCATCCTGATAAAAGAAGGAGCATCCGCCAGAAATATCGCCTTGAAGAAAGATCTGCATCCTGCGCTCGAATTCATAGAGGCTGACAGGCTGCGGCTCAAGCAGATACTGTTCAACCTACTGAACAATGCTGTGAAATTCAGCAAAAAAGAGGGCGGAACTGTCATAATTTCCACGAGAAAGGAGGGAGATATGGCGAAGGTTCCACATTCTCGTTCTTAATACCGATATCTCCTGAATGACCTTAAATCCGGTATATAAATGGGGCTGTCAAAAAGTTTGGTGTTGGAGGGCTATCATGAAATATTTGAAAACAAGAAACCGCAGATAAAGGACAAGTATATATATATCGATAAACCAATCAATTACAATAGTTATTATAATCATGATGATAATATGAAAAACGTCAGAAGGATAGAAAAATGAAAAAAGCGCTTGTAGTTGAAGACAACCCTATAAATATGGAGCTTGTTATTGAGATACTTACAGCTAATGGATTTTCTGCAGATGAGGCTGTTAACGGGGAAGAGGCAGTAGCAAGAGTTGAAAAAAAAGCTTACGACATTGTCCTGATGGATATCGAACTTCCGGGCATGGACGGTGTGGAAGCAACAAGACTTATCAAGAAAAGACATATTGATATACCGGTTATAGCTTTAACATCGTATGCGATGAAGGGAGACAGGGATCGGTTCCTTGCAGCGGGTTTTGACGGTTATATCTCCAAACCCCTGGATGTGACGGATTTTATAGATAAATTAAATAAATTATTACATATAAATAAATTGGAATAGCTGTATTTATGAAGATTCGCGACAGGAAATTGATCATTATAGTATCGGGATTAGGGTGCCTTATAGTCCTGTATTCAGTTTCATCTGCTTTCTTTTCTCTAAGTCGGGATGTACTCTTATATTTACTGGGTATCCTGCTGGTCTCTTGCCTTATATATATCTGGAAATCTAAGAATTATGTTAACTCAAGAATTGCCTCTCTGAATGCAGAGATCAACAGATCGGGAAAATTTTCGGGAGAAATCAAACCCGCGGGCGGGGATGAAATAACAGGACTATCCCGGTCCATTAAAACCATCCTTGATGAACTTGAGCGCTCCCGCTCACGTCAGAATCTGCTGGAAGAAGCGCTGGCTGATCAGAGGAAAGAACTGGAAAAGATGACATATGAGAAGACTGCTGAATTTGAACTTGAGAACCGCAAGCTCAGGCAGATGATCAGTGAGCATGAGAAAATTGAGGAACGTCTCAGGAATTCTGAAGAAAAATACCGTTCATTCCTGGAATCTACTGAAGATTCGATCTATATGGTCGATCGGGACTGCAACTACCTTTATGTTAATCCGAAGCATTTATCGCGCCTTGGCGTAGGGAATTTTCATGGACGAGGATACGGGGACTGCCATATTTCTACACAGACTGACGCTTTCAAACAGAGCATCCATCGCGTTTACGAAACCGGAAAACCAGAGCAGCAGGAGCACGAATACAGGGGAAAGCAGTTCATGCGCTCCATGTCACCGCTCAAGGACCCCGTGACAAAGATAGTAGGGTCTGTAATCGTCATATCTACGGATATTACGGTACGCAAAAAGGCTGAGGAAATACATATTGAGAACGAACGCCTTGCCTTTGCAAATAAGTCAAAATCAGAATTCCTGGCTAATATGAGCCATGAACTGCGAACGCCTCTTAACTCTATCATCGGGTTCACAGAACTGATGAGGCAGAAGATAGCGGGTGATCTAAATGTAAAACAGGAGAGGTATGTGGAAAATGTCCTGAACAGCAGTAAATTCCTGCTGAACCTGATAAACGACATCCTTGACCTCTCCAAAGTCGAGGCTGGTAAGATAGAACTTATCATCGAAAGGATATCAGTTCCCGTGGTAATCAGCGAGACCGTCACCCTGCTTAAGGAAAGAGCTTCGAAAAATAATGTGACGCTGAAAAAAGAGCTTGATCCTGAACTGGATTTTATCAATGCGGATAAGCAGAGGATCAAACAGATATTGTTCAACCTCCTGAATAACGCCATAAAATTCAGCAAAAAGGACGGTGGGGTTGTCAGCATCAGGACGAAAAAGGAGGGGGATAATGCAATAATATCGGTCTCTGATACCGGTATAGGGATAAGGGAGGAAGACCTTGGAAAGCTTTTTAAGGAATTCGAGCAGGTGAACTCTGATATTACCCGGAATTACGGTGGCACTGGCCTTGGGCTTGCGATATCCAGGAAACTTGTGGAACTGCACGGGGGCAGGATATGGGTGAAAAGCAGGTTCGGAGAAGGAACCACGTTCACCTTTACGCTGCCAATCGCAAAAGAGGGAAATGTGGAAGGGTCTGAACTCATCAGGATGGAGAGACGGCAATGAGAATATTTTATAAGTTGATCACAGGATTCATGATCGTGGCGATGCTTACTGTGGCTGTCGCTTATGTTGGAGTGAGCTCACACGTTACCATTAGTGACTCATACAACCTGGTCAAGGAAGCCATCCTGGTCACGGACTCTCTTGAAAAAATGAAATTCTACACCTATGAGAAGACACATCTGTACACGAAATTGATTGTGTCAGAAAATTCCACCCCTGAAGAATATGAGTTATTGAAAGAAAAATCAGGCCGCGAGATAATGGAGATGAAAAGGAGCGGTATTCCCGCAACGGGCTCTAAAGAATTTGAGGAGTTCAACGCAGCGCAGAAAGAACTGATGGAAGAGATTGACAAGGCGCTTGAACAGGAACAGGAAGAATTTAATGAGAGAACAGAATATCTCAATCTCGTGATCGAATCGTCCATTAATTCGATCCTGGTGGTAAGTCTTTTCGCTTTAATCCTGTCTATGGTTATCGGTGCTGCGATCTCAATCTCGATCTCGCGCCCCATGATCCGGTTGAAGGATGTGGCTGATGAGATAAGAAAAGGCAAACTGGATACTGCGGTTGAGATCAGATCGAATGACGAGACCGGCATCCTTGCAGATGCATTCAACAGGATGAGAGTCGTACTTCGGAACTCTCTTGCCGAGCAAACGCGGATAAACGAAAGCCTGCACCGCAGCGAAGCGCGGTTCAGGGCGATGTTCGATACGGCTGGTATTGGAATAGGACTTGGCGACCTGGATGGGAGTATTCTGGACAGCAATCCAGCTTTCCAGAAAATGATAGGCTACAGCAACGAGGAATTGCGCAGCATGAAATTCACGGATTATACATATCATGAGGACATTTCGCCAAACCTCACCCTTTTCAACGAAGCCAGATCCGGGAAGCGTGACCGTTACACGATCGAGAAGCGATTCGTTCGCAAGGATGGAGCTATCATATGGGTGCGCCTCACTGCTTCAGTGGTAATGAGCGCGCAAGGCGAACCGCAGTTCCTGATAGCCATGATGGAAGATATCACTGAATACAGGAAGGCAGAGGATGCGCTTCGCGAGTCTGAAGAAAAATATCGCTCGCTTGTGGAATCCACAGATGATTCCATATACATGGTGGACAGGGATTGCAGATACCTTTTCATTAATTCCAGACATCTAACACGTCTTGGGATCAAAGATTACAAGGGCAAGAATTACAGGGATATTCATCCTGAGGAACGGGTGAAGACATTCACGGACAGTGTCAGCCGCGTTTTTGAGAAAGGAGAGTCGCAGAAGTGTGAATACGAAAGCGACGGAAAATGGTTCCACCAGACCTTAAGCCCTGTCAAAGACCCGCGCACTGGCATGGTAACGGCTGTGACTGCTGTGAACGTGGTATCAAGCGACATAACAGCCCGCAAAAAAGCAGAAAGGATCATACTTGAGAACGAGTGCCTTGCAAGCGCAAGCAGGGCAAAATCCGAATTCCTTGCAAATATGAGCCATGAGCTGCGCACGCCTCTTAATTCCATAATCGGTTTCTCGGAACTGCTCAAACAGACAACATGCAATGAGGAGAAGCATAAGCGCTATGTGGATAATGTTCTCACAAGCGGCAAACACCTGCTAGATATAATCAATGATATTCTTGACCTGTCAAAGGTGGAGGCAGGAAAGATCGACCTGATAATTGAAGATATGAATGTGGCGAAGACCATAAATGAGATCGCAGGTCTTGTAAGGGAAATGGCTTCAAAGCGAAAAGTTATCTTAAAAAGTGAACTTGAACCGGAACTGGAATTCATAAAGGCAGACCATATGAGGTTCAAACAGATACTCTTCAACCTGCTTTCCAATGCAGTAAAATTCAGCAAATCCGAGGGCGGGGTGGTCACTGTTGCTGCGAAAAAAGAGGGAGACATGGCAAAATTCAGTGTAACTGACACGGGTATCGGTATCAGGGAAGAAGATATGGACAGGCTTTTCCAGACATTTGAGCAGCTGGATTCCGGGATCACCAAGAATTATGGCGGCACCGGTCTCGGGCTTGCGATATCAAAGAAACTTGTGGAACTGCAAGGCGGCACCATTGCAGTCGAGAGCAGATACGGCGAGGGGAGCACTTTTACCTTCACCCTGCCGATAAAATAAAACGTCTCGAATTTATAAAAAACCCAGTGGTTTATTAATAATTACCCCATCCGCATACAAAACATATTTAACCTTTAAAATATCATTATTATATTCAGTGCTAGATTGGTTTATACTGGTATTGATGAGCCTGTTGGCAAAAGTGATGAGGGCGATGAAGGAAAAATGTGATCCATGAAAATACTGGTTGTTGATGATAACAGGAACGACAGGACCATGCTCAAAGAGCTGCTGGCATCCAGGAATTATGAGGTCACAGAGGCATGCAACGGCATTGAAGCTCTACAGTCGGCAGGAACATCAAAGCCGGATATAATAATATCTGATATTATGATGCCAGAGATGGACGGATTCACGCTGCTTCGGGAACTCAAGAAAAACCCATCCACCATTGATATACCTTTCGTGTTCTATACCGCGCATTATGTAAGTGAAAAAGACAGTGACCTGGCTTCAAAGCTTGGTGCATCGCGGTTCATTCTGAAACCGGCAAATCTCAGGGACTTGCTGAAAGAAATTGAAGCTGTGCTCAGGGAATATGAGGCTGGATCGATAAAACCTGTCAAATCCCTGATAAGTAAAGAGGAAGAATACCTGAAACAGTACAGTGAGCGCATCATCAGGAAGCTTGAGGAGAAGATCATCCAGCTTGAGCAGGAGATCAATGAACGGAAGTGGGCTTTTGAGGAACTGGCAAAAGCGCAGAATGAACTTGAGAATATCATGGAATGTATCCCTGATATAATCTACGCCCTGAACCTGGACGGTAATCTCATCAAATGGAACCGAAGGCTGACAGAGGCGACGGGTCTTTTGGGGAACAGGGTTATGGGGAGACCTATACTGGATTTTATAGCCGAAAATGACAGGGCGAAAATGGCTGAAGCGATAAGTACGGCAATGGGAAATGTTTATTCCTGCGTGGATGCCTGCCTGGTCGGAAAGAACGGGGAACCGATACCATATCACTGGACAGGCGCTTCTTTAAAGGATGAGAAAGGCATCGTCATCGGTCTTACGGGTGTGGGGATCGACTTCACAGAGAGCAGTAAAGCGAAACGCCACCGCCAGCAAAATAAATGAATCTTTTTGGGTTCATTCAGCACAAATATTATCATGTTTTGAAGCCTTTATCGAAACCATGCCAAAGATCACGATCATAGGAGCAGGCGCCGTTGGCGCAACAGCAGCGCAAAGAATTGCGGAAATGGAATTAGGCGATGTCGTTATGACAGATATCGTTGAGGGGCTACCGCAGGGTAAAGCACTTGACCTTGCACAAGCAGGACCTCTGTGCGGATACGACTCGAAGGTGACCGGAACTAACGATTATAAGGACATCGAAGGTTCGGACGTTGTCGTTGTCACGGCAGGGATAGCAAGAAAGCCGGGTATGACCCGCGAAGACCTGCTTAAAATTAACGGGAAAATTACCAGGGAGGTCTCGCAGAACATAGCGAAATATGCCCCTGATTCCATAGTCATCACGGTCACGAACCCGCTTGATATAATGACCTATGTCGCTTTGAAGACAACGGGTTTTGAGCCGCGGCGGGTTTTCGGTATGAGCGGCGTGCTTGATTCAGGAAGGTTCGCTACTTTTATTGCGATGGAACTTGGCTGCTCTGTGCGGGATATCAGTGCCATGGTTCTCGGAGGGCACGGGGATACGATGGTGCCGCTGCCGCGGTTTACTAGCGTTTCGGGTGTCTCGATAACTGAACTGATGTCAAAAGATGTGATCCAGCGCCTCGTGGAAAGGACTGTGAACGGCGGGGCTGAAATAGTGAACCTTCTCAAAACGGGAAGCGCTTTCTATGCGCCATCCGCATCTGTAGCGAACATGGTCGAGGCAGTGCTGAAGGATACAAAAAGGGTAATGCCTGTGTGCGCCTATCTGGACGGCGAGTACGGGAAGAAGGATGTTTATCTTGGCGTGCCTGTGAAGCTGGGCAGGCGCGGTGTGGAAGAGATTATTGAACTTGAGCTTGCTGATGATGAGAAGATGGCGCTTGAGAGGTCTGCTGAGGCTGTTAGGGCGGGGATAGCTTCCATGAATGCGCTGGGATAATTAAATATCCTTAAATTAGCCTATTCTAAATTAGTCTAATCTAGATTAGTTAAATTTAAATAACATCCCATCCAACCATAATACCGATGTTCATCAACCGCGAACCAGAATTAAGCCACCTCGAAGAGGAATACTCAAAAAACACTTCCAGATTCGTTGTGCTTTACGGAAGGCGCAGGATAGGGAAAACAGCACTTATCGAGGATAATTTCCTGGATTTCTGGTTCAGGTTCGTCCTCCCCAACCGCTCGCGAATTGAGATGCGGGACACATTAGACCTGCTGGACACGGCCCCGAAAGTGAGTTGGGGAAACGCAGGCAGGAAGGAACATTTTGCGTTCATCTCGAAGGCAGGATTTACAGGAAAAGCTGTGGAGCTTGCGCGTGATAATGGTGTGATCCTGTTTGAGTTGAAGGATATGGAAAAATATTTTGGGTGATGTCACTGAAAAGTTATGCCACTGCCAAGATCAGCAAGATCGAACACAATATAACCATCTTTTCTCAAAGCTTCTTTACCATTGATCTTTCGCGCAATAATCCCAAAATACTCCCGCCGGTTCTCATTTTTCCACATAACGGCAGCAGCTTTTGTTCTTAACTCCATTAGAAGTTTTTTTGCGCTCCTGATATCGAGGGAATACCATTTGCATTCACAGAACATGATCTCTCCGGTTTTCTCATTCAAACCCACGATATCTATTTCATACTGATCGCTGCCAGCCTTTTTTCCCGGCATTTTACCCCACTGTCTTCCTATCCTGTCGGGTTTGAATGGAAGATTTACGGATCCTGACCTGAGCATGTCTTTAGCAATATCTTCAAACCTTTTTCCTGTGAAGCTGTTAATTTCACTGGCAACTTTTTGCAGGAGGATATCTTCTTCATTTCTTTCAAGCAAGCTGTAATTTTTCCAGATAAAATAGAGCCAGAACAGGAAAACATTTGAGGTGATCATATATCCTCCCTTTTTTGATTTTTTCTCTGTTACGGGGATCTCTTTTGAAATCATCTCAAAATCGTCTTTAAGAAGACTGATATATTTTGTCAGCCCGGTCTGACCTTTTCCGGTATATTCAGAAATCTCCTTGAGGGTGTTCTTACCTGATGCTATGGAAGAAAGTATTGAAAAGAACATTTTATACTCTTTTCCGAATTCCTCTCTTAACATTGTTCTTATTTCCTCACCAAGAGGTCTGGGATAAAGAATGAACATCCTCTCTACAAATCTCATGAAGGGAGGAAATCCAAGCTTTTCCAGGGCTTCATAATATTTGGGCACTCCGCCAAAAACTGAATAGAACATTACAGCGTCATCATTAGTGTAGCCAAAATCCCTGCATATCTGCGCCGCGGTATTGAAGTTGAATTCCCGGAGTTTTATCGTGAAATCAAATCGTCCGTAAAGCGGGCTTTTATAATCTTCGATTATTTTTTTCATTACAGAGATATATGAGCCTGAGACTACGATACTTACATCTTTATGCCTGTCAAGGAGCTTTTGCAGGTCATATAAGAAAGACTTGTTCACTTTGAGAACATTTTGAAACTCATCTATGAAAATAACCCTGTTTTTTTCTTTGTTGAAAAGATATTCGAAAAATTCATTCAGCGTGGAGACTGAGGGCAGATAAAGCTTGTTCCTGTTCTCTTCGACCCAGCCTGATATCAGTTCTTTCTCGGTTTTTTCGGCTGATATGAAAAGGGGAAGATTATCTTTAAAGAAATGATCAACAAGCGTTGTCTTGCCTATTCGCCGTCTTCCGACCACTGAAAGGCGAAAGGGAGGTTTGAGACTTTTTAAGAATTCTATTTCTTTTTCCCTGTTCTTGAATTCCATTAATATACCTGATAAGTATTATACCTGTCAGGTATATAAATTTTTTCATTTTGTGTGATCGTTTCAATTTGTGTTGTTGAATAAAAGTGGACTTGATAAGACATTATTAGTGTCCAACAAATCGTGACCTTTGACAGGAT
>JAHIHJ010000444.1 GCA_018899795.1 Methanobacteriota archaeon | reverse complement strand
TTTTATAGTTTTCGTATATAAATCATATAATACTGGATTGATAATATCTGCGAGAGATATGACATACAAAGAACGGAAGTATTACCATGCCAAAAAAACTTAAGAAAATACCTGAAGAATTCAAAACATACGAGGAAGCCGCAGATTTCTGGGATACTCATGATAGTACAGACTATCTCAATAATCTTGAGGAAATTGAAATGGAAGTAGATGTTCAAAAGAGACACTTTCTGTTGGAGGTCGATATGCAAATTGCTAAGAGACTTCAGGAAAGTGCCAGGAAAAAGGGGATTTCTGCAAGCTCTCTGGCAAATGAACTCCTTTACAAACAACTTGCTGAAGCAGTTTAAGAGTACACATATTATATTTTTTTTACTGTGCTGCGCGCCGACATGAAACCGTGGCAACCAATGGTATTTTATAAATATTTATCTGCAGATTTTTCTACCATGATATTGAATTTATACAGTACTGGTTATAAAAATCCGGCGCACGATATGAACCCTACATAACCACCACGCACAAAACAACTGAAACAATTAAAAAACGTTAACAACGAACTCTCATTGAGTGAGCCCGATGGAGGCGCCACCCACTGGCGGAAGTTAACCGACTTCGCTTGCTGCGGTTATAATTAATAGATCTATGCGGTAAAAGAGGATTTAACTTGAGGCTTTAGTATTTGGATACAGTAAATATAATTAAGGATAAGAATAGATTAAGAAGCAAAGAAAAGGAAATCTCTATGGAAAAGCGCAGGATTCTGATAAAAGGCAAAAAGGTACACAATGTTGGCTACAGGGCGTTCTTGCTTGATGAAGCAGAAGCTATTTTAATTCACAATTTCAGTGCAAGGAATATAAAAAATGAAACGGAGATAGTAGAGGTGCTGGTTGGAGGAAATAAAGAAAAAATCGATACTTTTATAAAATTCATTAAGAATATTTATCCTGAGGCTGCTGAAATTATAGACATTTCAGTTGAAGACTATAACGGGGAAATAAGAACAATAGAAGCTTATTCTCGCAGCTTCTCTGCTTCTCAGCTTTCAAAGATTGCAATAACCGGAGTTTCTCTGTTAAAGAATCAAAAGAGCACACAGGTCTTACCAGAGCAATTATAGACAAACAAGAGGAACACACCAACATTACAAAGGCAGGTCTTCATTCCATCACCCAGGAGCTAAAAAGTTTTAAAGGTGTGCATCAGGAAATTCTCGAATTAAGGCAAGAGATTACCATGCTAAAGAATACTGTTTCAAGAATAGAAAAGATGGTGGAAGCTTGACGATTGATAATTTCGGTCAAAAAATTTCTGCACGATCTGTCCACTGGCAGGATGGAGATTATCAGAGGACTGCTGGAGAATAATAAGGGATATGGCTTTCTATGTGGAAAACATAGATGATGCCTGATAGCAAAGGAGATGGAAGACCAGGGCGACTTTGATGATGCTTTTTCCATTTCTTCATTTTTGCAGGCCTTATAGTACCATTTCTGAATTGATACTTTGATGTATGTGATAAGAGGAATGGCGCTAATAGTGGATGCTATTGAAAATGTAAGGTAAGATATGAGAAATACGAACTCTTCAAGACCTGCGCTGGGGCAAGCCCCAGACCCCCCGACGGAAGCGCCGCCTGCGGGCGGGGGAAGCAAGTTTCAATATACTTATGCTGGTGTCAGGAAAAATTACCAACTGGTAATACCTGGGCTGCAGGATAAACTGTATCCTGGCAACCTTGAAGCGAAAGACTGGGGGTATGCGAAAGAATATGTCGAGGCTATGTGGCTGATGCTACAGCAGAATGAGCCAGAGGATTATGTTATCGCAACAGGTGAGACGCATTCGGTGAGAGAATTCTTGACCGAGGCTTTCAAATATGCGGGTCTTGACTGGCAGGATCATGTGGAAATTGATCCCAGGTATTTCAGGCCCACTGAAGTTGATGTACTTATAAGTGATTCACGCAAGGCGCAGGAAAAGCTTGGGTGGAAACCTGAAGTACGCTTCAAAGAACTGGTGAAGCTCATGGTGAATGCGGATCTCGAAAAGGAAAAAGTGTTACTTAAT
>JAHIHJ010000443.1 GCA_018899795.1 Methanobacteriota archaeon | reverse complement strand
ACCAATAGTGCAGGTTCATTCAACAGGGGGCTAATCATTTTCAGACTTTCCGCAGTACCCCGATCTTTGGCTCATAGCACCGCCCTTCATCCATGAGCTCTTTAATACCGGATTCCACGGTCTCAGGGTCAATTCCGTTCTTCTGGGCAGCCTCTACCACTGTGGAATATTGAATCCCTTTGCCTGTATCCAGTTTATCAATAATATCTGCGATTATTTCTTTAGGTCCGGCTTCCGGCTCTTTGAGTTCGGTCATTTCCTTCTCTTCTTCAACAACAGCTTCCTCTATTTCAGAAGATGTTTTTATTTCATCCATGGCAGAGCCGTACGTGTGGACGACGTCAACTGGTGCAACGGTCTTAATAGCATGGATGACAACATTTTTCAGTTCTGCAATTGTCTTATCAAGGTTCTTATAATGTTCAACCGCCTTCGTCGCGCCGTCAGCAAGCACGGCATTTATCCCTTTTCCAAGCAGATAATTTTTCAGGTCGTTACCCGATTTTCCTGAACTTAACGCATCCTCGATATACATTATCCTTTCAAGTGTGCGCTCTGCTGTATCAAGCACCCACCTGTCCCTCAATTTCTCATCAGCATTGTTGATCTCTTCAGGTCTGACAGATGTATACACGCTCCCATCCTCAGGCTCGAACTTTCTTGCCTTTCCTACAACTGCAACGTATGCAGGTATGTTCAGTTCAGAAAGGAAGATCGCGGATTCGGGCTGGTACTGTCCCGCGTACACCGTGAAAACACCTGTCGGGTCAGCCACGCGCCCGCGCCAGAGAGTGTTATCCTTACCTATGTTCTCCACCTCTGTGACAACACCAACAATAAAAAGTCGGTTGCATTTCACGCCGGTCGGAGTGATGATATAATTCGGCGCCCGCTCATCGCCTTCGCTGATGTGCATGTTAGACCTGTTGAATTCCCACGCAAAAACGCGCCACGCTACTTCCCTGTCAAGTATCTTTTCCATATCCAGCCCTCAATAGCAGTTCTTTTGCTTTTTCATCGACCGTGTGCACCGGCTCCCATACTTTACTTGCGACAAGAGAAACACCGAATTCGCCTTTTGACATGTTTCCTCTTGCTTTCAGGAGCTTACCCAGCAGCTTCTTTCTGACTTCTTCTTCTACAGCCGCCATAGTCATCGCTGCTTTTGCTATCTCTTTAGCTTGTTCGATAGTGATCCCGCAAAGAGCCTGCGTCAGCTCTGCATTAAGGACGAGGCTCATTGAACCAGTCCCATCATCGATAATGGATTTAACGCGCATATCCATCTTCTCATCCACTTTTCCGTGCACCCTGCACACGCTTTTCTGTATGACGCGGAAACATTCAGGACAGCGCGCAATTAACCCTGATCCAGGTCTCACTGAGAGAATGTTCCCTTCTATCACTACATCAAAAGCGCCCTGCGTCTCTATGAGATCGCCTATCATGACCTTCTGCGGTTCTTTGAATTCGATGCTCTTTTCAAGCTTTGTTACCTTGCTGTTCTCATTGATGTGCAGTGTGGGAACGCCCCTGAATGAGCGCACATAGGCGTTTTTTACCTCAATGGAATTTCCTGCCTCAAGTTCCGGCAGCAGCACCCATGAAGTGAATGGAGCCTTTGTTTTATCATCCGCGCCGATCCCGTTCAGGATATTCTTGCTTCCATCTTTTGTTATTATCTCACGGGGCTCGATGCTCAGGATGGTGAACGCAGCGTTCACGTTCACATCCCCGTCCCTTAATTCAGCAAGTTTTTTCTGCAAAATACCCGGATCAATCGTAAGTGTGGTATTGAGCTTCATGACCTTTGATTTAATTCCGAAATTTATCTCAGGTCTGTCCTGCCAGTTCCTCACGTAAGCCGAAGTTATGTGGACAACGTCGCCTGCATTCAGTCCGAAATCGTGCCATGCCGTGAAGCTTCGCGCTGCGGTCTCGTCGCCCAGTATCCCTGAAAAAATAGTCTTTTCGATATTATTTGAATTTATGGTCTTTCTTGCGACCTCCATTACCTGCGTAGTAAATTCGATATTGCGATCGCTTATTTTGATATCACAAAGTTTCCGGACTATGCTTTTGTCAGCCCCCCCATATTTCTTGATAAGGCTGCGCTTTGCTTCTTCAATGGGTACCCTGAACTCAATGAGCTTCTTTAAATCCGCCAATATGCCATTTTCGTCTATTTCGCTATCAAGCGCCATTTTTATTTCGTCAACATGAGGCGCAAATTCATCTTCCATAGAGCCTCCTTTGGACTGATGGAACAATGAGTTAATAGGGCTGGAATGGATAAAAAGCCATCGGACAAATTTACTTCGCTATCTTCTTCAATCCATCTATCAGAGCGTCATATCTCTGGCATATCCTCTTCACCACATCCGTCTCTGCGTTCTTATGCGTGGGAACAAGCACATCAGCCCCTGTTCCTATCTCTTTCCCATCGCTTGACGTCCCATAATCAGGGGCGATCTTCACGCCATCAGATGATATCCCGAGGCGGAGTTCATTTATCATCTTTGATATCATCTCGGTCTGCGGTGCAACTTTTCTGGTTACGGAATATGTTTTTTCGATATACTCATCCTTAAGACCTGAGATCTGCTCAGTGCTCTCCTTTACTTTTCTGGGAGAACCGTATTCAGCAAGCAGGTTGAGTGAATTTGAAAGTTCATCGAACGTGGTAGCGCAGACCTCAATGATCCTGCCGTCAAAGTATCCGCTGATCTTTTCCTGGTAGCCTTTCGAGATAACAAGCACTCCAAGTTCAGCCAGTTGATCGCGTTCCTCGTCTGTGGGAGAATACGGGTTCACTACCTGGTACTCCGCTATCCCGCAAAGTCCCATCAACGACTCGAACATGGGCGTGACCCCGATGCCCTGCTTCCCGAGCCACTTGTCAAGACCCATCTGCTGCTCCTTTGCAAGCTCGATTATCTTTCGCCGTATCGCATCAGGGTCACCTGAATCAAGATTGAAATACTCGGCAAATCGCTGCGTTGTGGAGAGCAGCCTCGTCCTGCCCTGCGGCACCGCTGAAATGAAACCCCATTCCTCAAGCTCTCTCACATGATCATAAGCCGCCTGCCCTCTCCTGTCCACAAGGTCAGCAACGGTGAGGGGCTGGTGGTAAGCGATCATGGACAGCGTCCGCAGCACTGGCGCGCGCAGTTCCTTTGGCGCAAGAGCCCTGACCTTCTCAGCATACTCAGGCATCACCTGCATGACATACCTGCCCTCGATCTCCTTTATCTCAAGCGCGGAACCGCGCTGCCTGTACTCTTCCATCAACTGCTGCAGAAGCTCCCGCGCGTTCTTTCCCCTTACAAGGTTAGAAAGCTGCGCTATGTCCAGAGGCTCACCTGTTGCAAAGAGCGCAGCCTCAAGTATCTCTTTATCCCCGGTCATGAAGCCTCCTGCCGTCGTATGAAAAGCTCGCCGAAAATTTCTTCCTGCTCAAGCCATATCTCCTTTTTTGTAGCCAGGTATAGTAGTGCAAGATAAGCCATTATCCTGCCAGCCCTGTCAAGAGGCGCTGAAAGCTCTGAGAACTGAACATATTTCCGGTTTTCGAAAAATCCTGTCAATAGGCTCCTCATTTTTACCACCCTGCTCTCAATATCCTCTTCATGCGCTATCGCCATCACTTCCCTGATGGTGGTCCGATGTACTTCTTTCTTGCTCCTTATGCGTTCAAGCCTCCGTTCTTCTATCGCTTCTGCCTTTTTCAGTTCTGCCAGCAGTTCATCAAGGGTCACGGCGCGGCGGGATGTGCGGCGCAGTGGAAGCGTGGGCACAGGATAATCGCTTATCACGAAATTATCACCATCATCCATGAGTTCATCAGGGATATCATCCACTTCCACAAGCGCATTGGACTTCATGCGAAGCAGGACTGCGGCATACAGAAGCGTTCTTCCAGATATT
>JAHIHJ010000442.1 GCA_018899795.1 Methanobacteriota archaeon | reverse complement strand
TCAATAACATTATTATCCCTGTGATTAATAGTAGTCTTCTATAATAATTAATAGTAATACTCAATTATTATTAATACTTGTCTTCAATTACTTATATACTGCTTTCGGACAATTAGGTAACATTATGTTGAAAGTCGGAGTAATCGGTTGCGGCGCCATTGGAACTGAAGTCTGCATGGCAATAGACAGAGGACTTGTTAATGCACAGCTTTCAGCTATCTATGACAGGAGCGGGGAGAACTGTGAGAGGCTTCTGGCATCGCTTGGCAAAAAGCCAGCGATCTTACCTCCAGATGAGCTGATATCAAGCGCGGACATGATCGTTGAGTGCGCCTCGGCGCAGGCAGTTCGTGAATTCGGGGTAAATGTTCTGGAGAGCGGAAAGGATTTAATGGTCATGAGCGCCGGAGCTTTCAGGGATAGCGGGCTTCTTAAGCGGCTTACTGATACAGCAAGAGAGCATCATTGCAGGATATACATACCTTCAGGAGCAATTGCAGGCATAGATGGCTTAAAATCAGCAAGCGTTGCCCATGTGAACAAAGTAATGCTTACCACGACCAAGAATCCGGAAGGATTGAAGGGCGCGCCGTTCGTAGAAAAGAACAATATTGATCTTGATTCATTCCTTGAAAAAACCCTGCTCTTTGAAGGAAGCGCGGATGAGGCAATAACGGCTTTCCCCGCGAACGTGAACGTGGCGGTTTCACTGGGCCTTGCAGGTATTGGCATGGAGAATACGCATGTGAGGATATTCGTTGACCCTGAAGCAAAAAGGAACGTACACGAGATCTCAATTGAGGGAGATTTCGGGAATTTCACCTGCATAGTTGAAAATGTCCCCTCACCAGGCAATCCCAGGACATCTTACCTTGCCGCGCTATCGGCTATAGCCACATTGAAGAATATCACAGAACCTTTGCAGATAGGGACGTGAACATGGCGATGGAAGAGGTGGCAGGGATCGTTGCTGAATTGAGGAAAAAGCTGATCTACATAGTTGCCCTGTTTGGCTTCGGAACAATAGTTTCTTTTTCGTTCATGGGAGAATTGATCAAAAGGATCGAATACGATATGTTCTGGCGTATTAGCCTTTCTGATAAGCCGGACGCTGCAGGGCAATTAGTGAATATTTCGAATAACCTCTCATTCATATCAGAGAAACTTGCAGCGAATAGTTCCGTTATTGCGCAGAACCTGACCCTGATGTCCGGAGAACTTTTGAATATTTCACGGAACCTGAACCTTCAAACGCCAGCGATCGTATACCTGTCCCCGATGGAAGTGCTGATGCTGGAGTTCAAGTTGTCCCTGATATGCGGGGTTATCATCACATTACCGCTTGTTATTTATTATATATATAAAGGCATCAGGCGTAAACTCTTACAAGTTCTGCCAGTCAGCGTTGGTATGTTATTATTCATTTTTCTGGCAGCCTTAATACTTTTCCTGCTGGGTGCGGGTTATTCATATTATTTCCTGCTGCCAGTTTTCCTGACATACATATATCAGGACGCTGCAAGTATGGGAGTAAACGCTACTTTCTCTGTCTATGAGTTCATCTATTTTATCGTGATAACAACGGTAATATTTGGTATTTCCTTTGACCTGCCCCTGCTTTTAATAATGATGTCCAGGCTCGGTATTGCCACAAGACAGACCCTCGCCCATTACAGAAGGCACGCGTATGTCATAATGCTTATAATCGCAGCATGGGTCACCCCTGACCCAACAATGCTCAGCCAGATCATGCTGATGGTGCCTTTTGTTATCCTGTATGAAATAAGCCTTCTTGTGATGAGGGTTACGGGGAAGTAAATATCTAAAAGCCGTAGGCTGCGTACGGCCCAAAAATCACAAGCAAAAATGACCCCAGGATCATGAATGCTAACACGACCGCTATCGTATTGGATATCTGGTCTATCTTTTCGCCATTCCCGAAGAGCTTTGACAGCGATGTTGCCACGACATCGCGGAACACATGCCCGCCGTCAAGAGGAAGCGCAGGCAGGCAGTTAAAGAGCCCAACGTAAAAGTTCATCCAGCCTATCCACAACAGGGCGTTCAGTATCCAGAATACTCCGTCCCCAAGACCCGCGACCATGCCAACAGGTTCATAGAAATTAGTGATAATACCGCTGAAACCAGGAAAACCTTCTCCTGTCAAACCGTATATGGGCAGGCTAAAAAGAAGTATCCAGCCTGTGACCCCTGTCAATAGTGAAGGTATGTTTTGCAGCATGCCAAGGAAACCCTTAGCCTGGAACTGTCCTATTCCGATGCCAATAGAATGGCTTACGGCCCCTCCACCCTGGGAATACGTAATCCCTATAAAACCTTTTTTAATATTTGGATCTTGCGGCTTTGTCAGTTCAATATTGCTAAAAACCACAGTGGAAGCATTTAACGAACTGTTGCTAAGTACATGGACTCCAATTTTCTGCCCATGCTTTGTGGAATTCATGAAATTTATAAAATCTTCAGGTCCCTTGATCTCGGTGTCATTGACCTTTATGATGATCATTTCTGGTTTCAATCCTGCCGCTTCTGCCGGCGAGCCGGGTATCACACTGGATATCCTGACACCGGAAGAGGTAAGGTTGCCTGCCTTTGTTACGAGGCTTATTGATTTTCTTACTTTATTATCAATTAAGTGAAGGGTTATGTTCGTTCCCGGCTCCTGCCCTTCTGCATAAGACAAGAAATCATTGCCGCTATTTATCTGCTTATCATTTATTCCTGTAAGAATCATATTGGGCTTTACACCCGCAAGTTCAGCCGGTGAGCCCGTGATGACATCCGTTATCATAACTTCCCCGACTGGCGATATCGAACCCAGAAGTGAAAAGAACAGGATAAATGCGATAAGGGCTGTGACGAAATTTGCCATCACGCCGGCCGTGAGCACCCTAACGCGTTCACTTCTTGTTGCAAGTTTCTTGGGTACCTGGGACTCGATCGTTTCTTTTCCAGGCTGGTTCTGAGATTCTATTGTTACCTTTTCAGGCTCCACCTTTTTTCCGAGAAGCTGCTCTTCATCCGGTTCTGCAAACCCTCCGATCGGTAAAAGAGCTACCAATAACCCCATTGATTTTACTTTTATGCCTTCAACCTTGCACAGGATGGCATGTGAGAACTCATGAACTACAAGCGTTACAACAAGTGCGATAATACCCCACCAGAGAGGTATGTATTCATTAATACCAGGAATAAGGAACAGATTCCTTGCCTCATTGAACTTACCCGGAGGCGGCACGGTCTGGGTCTGGAAGGACTGTATCATGATATAATCAATTAACACTAATAGCAGGAACATTACGACCATGCCGATGAGCATTGCAGGAAGACCTATGTTCGCGAACATCCTCCAGAATCTTTTATGAACAGCCAGTCGGTCAAGGAACAGTTGACCTTTCTGGGTCCTTATCATAAGAACAGGAATGAATAAAAAATAATAAACAGTTATATTGTATTTAGTGAGCGTTCCACGCCTGTCCAGAAACAGGACAAGCAGTGCATAGGTGAGGAAAACAGACACGAAAAGCGAATTATTCACAAGGAATCCTGATAAAGCATCGATGAAACTCAAAAAGCTGTCTCCCAAGGTAAACTAATAAATAAGTTACGCATTTTAATGTCTGTTATGTTTTCAATCGTATATATAACCGCTGGCAGTATGGATGAGGCAAAGAGCATCGGGAGAGTACTTGTTGAGGAGCGGCTAGCCGCATGTGTGAATATATTCCCTATTACTTCTATTTACAGGTGGAAGGATAAGATAGATGAGGGAGGGGAATTCGGGATGTTTGTCAAGACAGGAACGGATAAAGTGAAGGATATCGAAAAGAGAGTAAAACAACTCCACAGTTATGAAGTGCCGTGCGTGATATCTTTTAAGATAGATTCTGGTTCAGAGGATTATCTTAAATGGATAAAGGAGTGCGTGACTTGATGGTAGAGGTCAAACCTGACAGGTTATTCGCGCCCATGCTTGTGGGGCTTGTAACGTCATTACAGTAGATGGACAAGTAGGCAAAGGTTATTAAAATTTGAACCAAGACCATTTACTGAGGACTATTATCAAAAAATTCCGAAGGAATTTTATCAAAGATGAAGAGTTAATCAGTATATCGACTGAAATTTCTAATTAATCTATGCCCCTCTATTGTATCAAAAATTGAATATAATATTTTATTGATAACATCCTCTTTTCTCTTTTTTCCGCTTGTTGAGATTGAAAGTATTTTGCATAATTCAGTTAGTTCTTTAGATTTTAAGTTCGATAATTTTTCTTCCGCTTCGCTTCTGCTTAGGTTTTTTATCTGTGTTGCTAATTCCTCTATATTTTGTGGAATTTCATACTCTGATAAATTTCTACTTTTCTTTATTTTTTCTACCCTGATAACGTATTCCAGTTCTTCATCAGGAAAACGTTTCAATTGTTCACCAATCTCGATTAGACAATTTCCAAGTTCATAAGACGACTTTAAAGTAAAGATTTTATTCATATCAAAGTTCTCCGTATGAATTCTTTAGCGCAATCGTAAAGTTGCATTTCATAATTTTTATCACGCGCATATCCCGAAATCGCTATTGGAATTTTGTCCTCGCCTCTTTCTGCAATTTTACCTGATTCACTAACATAACTTTGAAATACCATGCCAGGGTATTCTTCTTTCATTCTATTCATTACTTCTTGTTGGTAAGTAGTTCCATGGGTTACATATTTAACTCGATTAAATATAATTCCTATAATTTTTGGTGCTTCAATGCCTTTCGCTCCAAAAGAACTCAAATCATCGTTCACTTCTTTTATAGTATCCTTAATTGTACTTTGGATAAGCGCTATTCCTAAAGTGGACAAGAATTCAGGAACTGCTACAATGACAATCCCATTACTCGATATTATGGCATTTTGAGTTATTAAATTTAGACTTGGAGGACAATCACAAATAATGAAATCGTATTCATTTTTTATTTGTTCAAAAACTTTAAGTAATGCTCCTTTCCCTTTTGTCCCTTCAGCTCCGAAACGGCCTGCTAACTTAAGGTCAATCGTTAAAAGGGATATATGTGAAGGCAATAGGTGCAAAGAAACCGTACGTCCAGTTCTTGGAGCTATTATGAAATCTTTTTTTATCGCGGTTTTTATATCGAAACTCCTACCTTCAATATAACTATCAAATAAGTTCTTTAAAGAACCTTTAGATTTTTGCCAGTTATCCCAATCTTTTTCCTGCATTAGATAAAATGTTGCATTAGTTTGTGGGTCAAGGTCAACTAAAAGAACCTTTTGACCATGATGATAAGCCAAGCTCGCTGCAATTTCTACTGCAAGAGTTGTTTTCCCTACACCTCCTTTATAATTTATGAAACTTACGATTTTAGCCATTATTTGTCCTCATATTTGTGCTATTTATATTAGATTATACTTTGATATATTTATTTGCCTGGGTACTTACCAAGACATATCTAAAACCGTTGCTAACTTTTTATTCAAATTGGTATATTTATAAATTCTCTTCTTCATTTTCAGCATAATCTACAGCATATTTCACTTTGAATTTGCACTTTTCTATGAACTCTCTATGCTTAGAACGTAAACCTGGGTCATTAGTCACTAAAAAATTTGCTCTATTACATGCAAGTTCAACAAATGGTCTGTCGTTGATTTGTAAACCCGTTATCTTGACTGGTCTAATTCTTCCTTCACCCACTCGTATAACTATATGATAAGTATCATCAAGTTCTTGAAGCATTCTTAAAAGAAAAATGGCTGAAAGATTGTATTTTTGGTGAATAATTGTTTGATATTGCTTAAGAATCCGTTGGCTAATCAAAAGTTTATGATGCCTCTCTATCATCGAGTTATAAGCTCTCTCATACTCATTATTTTTTTGTAAAATGGCTTCTATGAGTATATGCGTATCAAGAACTACCGAAACTTCTGGCATATTATTCCTCAGGTACTGTTTCCATCCATTCTTTGAGTAACCTCGCCTCAAGTTCTGCAAAAGATGGTATCCACCCCTTTACATAGCCTTTTGAAGTAAGCTCAAGCCTTTTAATATAGGTTCCTTTTTTTCCCTTTTCAACATGGTATATTGCGATATCGTCTGTTTTTAATAATCCGTTTTGTATTGGGATACTTAAAGTCAAAGGCAAAAATTCGCTATGCGTTGTTATAATAATTTGTTTTCCGTCGATTATAGATTCAGCAAATAATTCAGCAAGATTCGCTTGCGAATCTGGATGAAGGCTTATTTCGGGTTCTTCAATCATTATTATTGAACCCGGGTCACTCCAGAATAATTGGGTGATTACTGATAAAATTTGTTTAGAACCATGGCTTGCCATAGCTAAATCGAGCACAGCATTGAGCTTATCATCAACGTAGCCGGAACCAAGAATATCGCCGCCTTTCCAACCGGCCGAAAACTTGCTTAAACCAAATTTTGAAGCCCATTTGTTAATTTTTTCATACGTTTGTTCATATTCCCTATTAGAATAAATAAGTGAAAGGACTGGAATGAGATATTGACCAGAAGATCCAACACCAAGAATTTTTAATGATTCTAGAAAAAGAGTGTTGTAATCTTTTGCCTCGAATTTAGTGTTGCCTCGTACTGCTGAGATAAGAAATACCCTATTCAATAGACGTGATTTCATTATTTTTACAATTTCCATTGCAATATCTGAAAAAATATTTCGTTCTTCAGGCCTTGAATCTTTGAATACTTCTTCCTTAAGGATTTTATCTGCCCCATACATTGGGATGGTTGAAGTTTTATCAGGAAATTCCAATTTCCAATTCAGGGAACCTTCACTAACTTTAATCAACTCAGCTTTTGCGATTTTATTGTTTCCTATCATGACACTTTGATTAAATTCATTTGTACTCCATTTATAAGATAATGTGTATACAATATCTCCCTTCCGTGTAGCTGTCTCGATATCGTCAGATACTTTATTATTAAATATCTTGATTAATTTATTAATTTCGGTATCGTTAGCTTTAATATGGACTTCAAATGTTAGCCAATTTTCAGAACTTCTTTTATAAAAAACATTGCTTGTCAGTGGAATTTTGACCAAATTTCCCATAGTTTGAAAGTTCGTTGCTTCAGTGCTTTGACTCAATATGCCGATGGCTTCTAAAATACTGGATTTCCCTGAACCATTCGGTCCTAAAAATATAGTCAAAGGTTTCAATTCAACCCGAATTCCATCCTCTCCAATACTTTTAAAGTTTTTAATTGTTAAATCATTTATCATAATCATAACATTCATTCCACCTGTATAAATGTATTACTCTGTGGTTCCGTCAAGTCTGCAGCACGCTATGGATTATTTTTTACCAGTTATATACTTGCCCATCTACTGCATTAATAGATACATATTTTATAAAGAACATTCATGTAAGCCTCCCATGTCCAACTTCCCATCCAACCAACCAGTCCTTGTCACCTGCGGTCTCCCATACGCTAACGGCAAGTGCCATATAGGTCATCTGCGCACCTACATCCCTGCCGACATCTTTGTCAGAGCTCTCAGGAAACAGGGACAAGAGGCAGCATTTGTCTGCGGCTCAGACGCCCACGGCACTCCGATCGTTGTGAATGCCGAGGAACTTGGCATTACCCCAACTGAACTTGTTAATAAATATCATCACCATTTTGAGAGCATCTTTAAAAAGATGGAAGTGGATTTCAGCTTCTTCGGGAACACGGACTCGAAAACGAACCATGCAAGGACTAACAGCATCGTGGAAGCTCTCATTAGTAGCGGATACGTGTACCCGGCGGTGATCCGGCTTGCTTACTGCCCTCACGACGAGCGATTCCTTCCTGACAGGTTCGTGGAAGGCACATGCCCTTTTTGCGGGAAGCCGGCGCGCGGGGACGAATGCGACCAGGGATGCGGGAAGCATCTTGAACCGGGCGAGATAAAGAACGCACGGTGCAGGATCTGCGGCAACCCGGCAGAGTACAGGGAACAGGAGCATTTCTTTTTCAAGTTATCAGAGTTTGGCGGTTTTCTGCAGGAATACCTGAAAACGCTTGGCGGCACATCAAATGCCATAAATTATGCAAAGGAGTGGGCAAAGGAATTAAAGGACTGGTGCATCACAAGGAACCTTGAATGGGGCGTGCGGTTCCCTGGTCATGATGACCTCGTGGTTTATGTCTGGGTGGATGCGCCAATTGGATACATCTCATTCACAGAGGATTGGGCGAATAACACTGGCGGCGACTGGGAGAAATACTGGCGCAGGGAATCGCGCGTCATACATTTCATCGGAGAGGACATCACCTATCATCATTGCATCTTCTGGCCTGCCATGCTAAAAGGCGCGGGTTACACGCAGCCCTGGGCTGTTGTGGCATCAGGGATGCTGAAGATAGACGATAAGAAATTCTCAAAGAGCCGAGGATATGTGGTATGGGTGGACGAGGACTACCTGGATCACGGGTTCCATCCTGACCTGCTGCGCTACTACATCGCGAATTATACATCTCATACAAAAGAACTGAACTTCTCATGGAAGGTATTCCAGGACAAGGTCAATAACGAGCTTGTTGGGGCGCTGGGAAATTTCCTGCACAGGACGCTGCATTTCACGCATAAGAACTTCGGCGCGATACCTGAAGGAAAGGTCGATAAGGAGATATTTGACAAAATAGAGGCGACCATCAATACAGTAATAGCAGCTTTTGATGAATATGAGTTCAAGAAAGCCACGGATGCCATGATGGAACTGGCGCAGTACGGGAACGCGTATTTCCAGTCAAAAGAGCCCTGGCAGCTTATCAAGAAAGACCCGGAGGCATGCAAGCATGTGGTCAAGAACTGCTTCCAGATAGGAAAGGCGCTTGTGCTGCTGTTTGAGCCTGTACTTCCTGGAAATATGGAAAAGGCATGGAAGCAGCTTGGACTTGTGGACGATGTTCACGCAGCGAAGTTTGAGGATGCTCTTGTGGAGATACCCGCAGCCAAACTTGATGCCCCGTCGATACTGTTCACAAAACTTGAGGATAAGAAGATCAAGGAAATGGAAGCTATCCTTGATAAGAGGATAAAGATAGCGATGGCGAAAGAGAAAAAGCACGCGGAAGAAGTCACGGAAGAAAAGACTGAAATAACATATGAAGAATTCCAGAAGCTTGATATCAGGATCGGTACTGTGCTTTCAGCTGAAAATATCAAGGGGTCTGATAAACTTCTTAAGCTGCAAGTTGATATCGGGGAGAAGCGGCAGATTGTGGCAGGGATAGCGAAGTCCCACAACCCATCCGACCTTGTTGGACGTCAGGTCGTTGTGATGGTGAACATGAAGCCAGCGAAGCTGTTTGGCGTGGAGTCAAAAGGGATGGTGCTCGCGGGGGATGTTGAGGGGGCGGTGCTGTTGCAGCCTGAGAAGAAGGTGAAGGAAGGGACGAGGGTGACCTAAATTAAAAATGAGAAAATCATGAGAAAAGATTTTTAACTTTAATAAACCGACCCAAATACATGTATGCCATCTTTTTCCACCACAATCTGGTGTTTTCCCATGCTGTGATTAGCTCCCCGCATTTTTCTTATCTGGATGTACCTTTTAACATTCTCATTTGCCTCGACTATTCCAAGTTCTATTATGCCATCCGCAAGGAAATACTCGGGGCGCTCTATTAAATCCGTAGTGCAAACAATCACATGCTTTTCAGAAGAGCAGGTTTCCATTATAAGGAAAGTGGTCAGGTCTTTATCCCTCAGCATTGTGAAGAAACGGTACATATTTTTCCTGAGATTCAATGGGTTCGAGACCGAATAGAGTGCGTTTAGCGAATCAAGAGCAAAAACTGTCAGGTTATCGTATTTTTCCTTGTAGAAATTTATCAAATCTTCCGTGACCTTGATCATGTCAGGCTCAACGTTCTCCCATTCATATCTCATATCCTTGTAATCAAAAATGTGCAGCCTGTCCGATTTCTTGATTCCAAGGCTTTCCATATTCCGGAGATGGCTTTCCTTGGTTTCTTCCAGGCTCGCATATAAGCCACACTCGCTGCTACTTGCAAGATATTTTGAAAGCATATTGAAAACAAATCCAGATTTCAAAGAGCCCTCTGCACCAGTTACAAGTATCAACGATCCCCTTGGTATGCCGCTGTCGCCTTTAAATAAATCGCCCAAACAATTAATAGAGTTCTTAAACATATGACTCTCTTTTCTTGATTGAATTCAAAAAATACTCCTCTGCCACCATAAACTCATTTATTTTTTTCTCGATAATCCGCTTTCCTTCTTGTGTAGGAGAGTATCTTTTTGTTCTCATATCGCCTTTTGTAAACTCGGCATGTAAAATGCCTTCTTCTTTTAGAGAATATAAAAGCGGGTAAACAGTTCCCTGACTTAAGAAAACATTATATCTTGCAAAAATTTCCTTTATCAGGTCATACCCGCTCATCGGCCTATCGGAAAGCATTGAAAGTACAATGATTTCAAGATGATTTTTAACAATATCCTCTTTGAATAGTGAGGATTGAATTAATTCGGGATGTTCGTTATTAAACACTACCTTAATCTCCACAAGTTCCACCTTTTGGATTTAGAAATGACCATTTTTGTCAGAATTAATAGAACTTATGAATATAAATAGTTTTTCCATCATTAGAATGATAATGAGCAACTATTATTCAGAAATTTATCCTGTCCATCATCCTTTCAATAAGTGCGAACTCCCTTTCTTCAAGAGTGGCGGGGCTGAACGGTAAAATAAATATTGCCTTCTGCAGGATAACCCATTCCCGTATATCGTATAAAAATTTCAAAACCGGGATAAAACCATTCGTGATAATCAGGTATTCCAGGCAGTCCAGCAATACGATCGGGTTTTTGCTTTTCCTGAAAAAATCTTTTATCATGCCCGCCATTATCTCAAGATTGGCAGGATTAATGCTCTCACTCCCATGTTT
>JAHIHJ010000441.1 GCA_018899795.1 Methanobacteriota archaeon | reverse complement strand
CAGCTTCACGGCGAGTTATTAATGAACAGGATCAAAGGGACGGCGTACCACATTAAATTCAAGGAAGTGAAATGATGAAAGGAAACAAGATAATGGTCGTTGAAGATGAGAGCATCATTGCAGAGGATATCCGTATGAGCCTTATTAACAAGGGTTATAATGTCCCTTGTGTTGCATCAATGGGCGAAGATGCTGTTGAAAAAGCCAGAGAGCATAAACCTGACCTGATATTGATGGATATAATGCTTGGAGGAAAGATGGACGGGATCGAAGCAGCAGGCATTATCCATTCAAAGTACGATATCCCTGTGATATTCCTGACAGCATACTGCGATGAAAAGATCCTTGAGCGGGCGAAAGTCACTGAGCCTTTTGGATACCTGATCAAACCATTCAAAGACCGTGATATGTACATAAATATTGAGATGTCGCTCTATAAACACAAGATAGAGATTGAGTTAAAAGAAAGCAAGAAATTTTTTGAGAGCATCCTTGAGGGAATAGTTACAGGGGTCTGGGTAACAGATAAAAATGATGTTATCGTCTATGCCAATAATGGTATGAAGGCGATAATTCCCGACCTTGCCGTGGGAGTAAAGATCATCAATGCATGGGAGTTTTTCAAACCTTATTATCTGAAAGCCAGGGAATCATTGCAGCCATTTCATTATGAGGGCGTTCCTTTTGTCGTTCCGGGCGCAGGACCGAAATATCATTCAGGCTGGCTGACTCCCCGGATCGAAGATGGCAAATTCAACGGCATGATGTGCACGATCGAGAGCATACGTACGCAGGTATGATCTAATTCGGATGCATAGCAGGTAAGTCGCTGGCAAACTTTTAAAACAAGTTCATATATATATGAGGTGATCGTTTTGAAATTTAAAGAATATATTCCATTTATCGGCATGGGGTTCATGCTTCTTCTTGTGCAGTTGATCGCTCTTGCTCTTGCAGGACCTTTTAAGGAGAACAATATAGAGGCATTTTCCAATCCGGAAGACCCTGGCAATGTGGTGGTGTGGGTAGCGATCATCCTGATATTCACAGCTTTTATTTTCCTGTTAATAAAGCTGGATAAAAAATGGATCATCCAGGCGTTTATTTTTCTTACCGTGGGTTCAACGCTTTATTTCGTGTTCATCCCATTCTTTTCTATTGGTCCTTATATTGAATTTATTATAATGGTTTCACCTGACCAGGCACTAAACCTCGGTACGGTTTATTATTCGCTCTTCATTCTTTCTGCGGGACTTACCGTACTTCTGTATAAGTACCCGGAATGGTATGTTGTCGATACTGTCGGTGTGATAATCGGCGCGGGTGCAAGCACCATGTTCGGGATTTCTCTTGAAATAATACCGACGCTGCTGCTGCTCGTCGTTCTTGCAGTATATGATTATATCGCAGTGTACAGGACAAAGCACATGGTGGCGCTGGCAGAAGGAGTAATGGACCTTAAGCTTCCTATCCTGCTTGTTGTCCCGAAGCACTGGAAGTATTCATTCATTTCTGAGAAGTTCGATAAAGAGAAACGTGAGGCTTTCTTCATGGGGCTGGGGGATGCAGTAATACCTACTCTGCTTGTGGTTTCTGCGAACTTTTTTGTGCAGACAAGTTCCTATGCAGTTCCATTTATTGGAGCGGTAAATCTTCCAGCTCTTGGCGCAATTGTGGGCACGTTCGTAGGATATGCAGTCCTCATGGGGCTTGTCATCAAAGGAAAGCCCCAGGCAGGTCTACCGTTCCTTAACTCTGGAGTAATACTGGGATATGTGGCTGGAAGCCTGATCGCAGGGTCAGCTATTTTATAATAGCCCCCAAACACCAAAGTTTTTGACAGCATCTCTAATGCCAAAAGATTAAATAATCCCATGCTATCATAGGCAAACATGTCTCAAACGGTTTCAGAAAAGATCTTTTCAAAAGCATCGGGTAAGAAAGTTAAAGCCGGGGATTTCGTGCTTGCGGATATAGACCGCGCCATGACCCATGATATCACAGGACCTCTTGCAGTAGAGGGGTTCAGGGAGATCGTGAAAGGCAAGAAAACGCAGAAGGTCTGGGACCCTGAAAAAATAGTCATCCTTTTTGATCACCAGGTGCCTGCAGATTCACTTGCTGCAGCCGCGAACCACATTATGCTGCGCCAGTTCGCAAAAGAGCAGGGAATACTTAATTATGATGTGTTCGAGGGCGTGTGCCACCAGGTGATGCCTGAGAAAGGACACGTAAGACCCGGCGACCTCATAGTGGGTTCGGACTCGCATACGTGCGCTTACGGGGCTCTTGGCGCATTTTCAACAGGCATTGGAAGCACTGACATGTCTTTCGTGTTCGCAACTGGAAAGCTCTGGTTCCGCGTTCCTGAGACCATGAGATTTGAGGTGAACGGAAAGCTCCCGCGGCGCGTGCACTCGAAAGATGTTATCCTTCACCTTATTGGCGATGTTGGAGTGGAAGGTGCAAGATATAAAGCCGCGGAATTCTGCGGTTCCACTGTAAGAGAGATGGATATCCCGGAAAGGATGACCATGAGCAACATGGCTATCGAGATGGGAGGAAAAGCAGGTATCGTTGAGGCTGACCTGACCACGGAAAAATATCTCGGGGAAAGGATACCTGATTTTAAACTGGACAGCCAGTGGAAGAGCGATAAGGATGCCGTATTTTCGGAAATAAAAGAGTACGATGTCAGCGACCTTTCTCCGCAGGTGGCATGTCCGCATAATGTTGATAATGTGAAGTCAGTTGAAGAAGTGGAAGGAACAAAGATAGACCAGGTGTTCGTGGGCTCATGCACCAACGGAAGATTTGAGGATATCGAGATAGTTGCGAAGATCATGAACGGCGAGAAGGTGGCAAAGGGCGTGCGACTGCTCATCATACCAGCCTCGCGTACAGAATACATGAAAACGCTCAGGGCAGGATACGTGGAGCAGTTCATGGAAGCTGGCGCCATCGTGGAATCCCCATGCTGCGGACCGTGCATGGGCGGTTCATTTGGATTACTGGGCAAAGGCGAAGTGGGTCTGTCAACGTCCAACAGGAATTTCAAGGGCAGGCAGGGAAGCCCTGATGCTTTCGTGTACCTTTCTTCACCTGCTACAGCGGCTGCGAGCGCGCTGTACGGGGAGATCAGGGATCCGAGAAAGATTTGATGGTGTCATGCAAATAGCGACATGCAGTGCCCGCGCCGGCGAGGATCAGTGAAGGGGCTTGGGTGTGTTTGATGGCTTCAAGCTGGGGGGGGTTTTAGGGATGAGAGGAGGGAGTCTAATGTAATGGTACCATCTTTTAAACATTCATTTACATTTCATAATTGATAATTGTGAATTGCCTCAATAAAACGTGCGCGCTGCGTCCTTTTCCTTTCGGTATGATTAGCCCTTCCCGGTGTTGTGTTTGGTGAAGTTGAGAACTGCGGTGTTTGATGATTTCTCATTTGTCACGTTTTGATCCCTCTTCAATCAATTGGCGCTGGTGTTGTATCTCGCGTTTGGGCAATGTCCTGAATTACGATACTTAAT
>JAHIHJ010000440.1 GCA_018899795.1 Methanobacteriota archaeon | reverse complement strand
GGAGCTGTTTCCTTTTTCCCGTTGTCTCTCCTTACGACAGTTGCCACGTTGTTTTTCAGGTCGCGCGGACCTATCTCAACGCGCACAGGCACGCCTTTCATCTCCCACCTGTAATACTTGGCTCCGGGGCGCTCATCACTTGTGTCAAGAGTTGTGCGGATACCATCTTTTTTCAATAATTCTGCAACATCGCTGCACGCTTTTATTATGTCTTCGCTATTTCCGAATATTATTGGAATTACCACGACCTGGACTGGCGCCACTTCAGGAGGGAACACAAGACCCTTATCGTCCCCGTGAACGGAAATAAGCGCCGCTATACTGCGTTCCGAGATGCCGTAGCAGGTCTGGTATGCGTAAACCTGCTCGCCGCTTAAGTCTTCGTATTTTATATCAAACGTCTTTGCAAAGTTGCTTCCCAGATGATGCGCCGTGCCTATCTGCAGCGTTTTACCGTCCGGCATCAACGTATCCACAGCCATCGTGTAGTCTGCGCCAGGGAATTTATCCCAGTCAGGGCGCTTTGAGACAATAGTGGGTATTGCAAGTCTTCTGTAGAATTCCTGGTAAATGCGCGTGGCTTCCTTCACCTGTTCTGCCGCCTCATCCCATGTAGCGTGCACAGTATGTGCCTCCTTGAACGAGGTTATCTCGCGAAGGCGAATAAGGGGGCGGGTGTGTTTTGTTTCATACCTGAAGGTATTGACGATCTGGTATATCCTGATAGGAAGGTCGGCATGTGAGCGTACCCAGACCTTATACATGGGATAAATGGCAGTCTCGCTTGTGGGGCGCATCGCAAGTTTGACATCAAGCTCGTTCTTGCCGCCATGGGTGACCCAGTACACTTCATTCTCGAAGCCTTTGATATGTTCAGCTTCTTTCATGAACTCGTTCTCGGGGATAAGCAGGGGAAAAAGCGCTTCCTGGTGGTCTTTATCAAGCAGTTCGCGGATGATGGCATAGGTTCTCTTTCTAACATCAAAGCCAAATGGGAACCAGACATACAGTCCCTTTACCGGGTAGCGCACGTCCATGATCTCCCCTGTGAGGAGAAGTTCGTTATACCATTCGCTGAAATTCGATTTTGCGGGAAGCGCTGCTTTTTTTTCGTCTGTTTGCTTTTCTGCCATGAAGCTCACTTGGATGCTAATATTGTCTTAATGGCAATAAGCATTTTGAGAGAAGAAATATAACTTTACCATTTTATCATGCTGTACATCATCGGGTTGTGATATGTCAGTTCTTGGATCATTTTCAATATCTCTTTTTTAGGGACATTGATGGATCTCTGTGATATCCTGTAAACATCCTCAACCTCGACCTTCCCGTAATAACTCAGCATTTTCACTATCCTCATGACGGTATTTTTCTGCCGCTCATATTCGCGCGTCTGATATGTACGAATGGCGCGCAGCAGGTCTATTCTTCGGAACTCAGGCCAGTACGGCGCGCAAAAATATGCGGCGCATTCATTACCGTTCGCCTGCCAGGGCAGGAAATTGGAGATCCGCTCATTGCCGCCTGTCCTGATGATCAGATCGACGCCGGGGACTGAACCGGTTGACGGATACATATTCTTAGAGAAAGTATGTTCATTGATATCATCGATGGAAAGCATCCCACTCTTGATCTTTCGCGCCATGGCGCGTGTCGCGTCCACGAGTTCCTGTCTTCCCCCATAAGCCAGCGCCACGTTAAGATAAACGCCGTCGTAATTTTTCGTCATATCCTGGGCGCGTCTTGCTGCGGATTGCAGGGATGGGGGCAGAATATCTATATTTCCTATCACCCGAACTCTCATCCTGCGCCTGTGGGTGCGTTCGTCACTGCAAATTTTATCGAACTTTAAGCCAATAAGGTCAAAAAGGGAATTTTTCTCATCGTCATCCCTGTTGAAGTTCTCTGTTGAAAATGCATAAACAGTAAGCTGCTTAATACCCAGATCAAAGCTCCAATCCAGGACTTTTTCCGTAGAATCCGCACCTTTGAGATGACCATAATACTGTGAAAGACCATGTTTTATTGCAAAACGCCTGTTGCCATCCATTATTATTGCAACATGCGATGGGATGGGTTTATCCTTTATTTCGCTTGCAAGCAATTTCTCGTATCCACCGTATAATATCCCTGTTAAATTCAATATATCACTAACCTATTTATTACCAAACATGTATTAAAGATTACCTGAAATCTCCCAGCTGGCGCTGTTCTTCTTTATCCTGTTTTTCCGGTTTTTCAGGAGACCTGCCTATCTGCTTCAACACCTTCATTGCGGTCTTTGATCCGATGATACGCGCGATCGCATTATGGTCAGCGGTCATGAGCGCTTCCATGCCCCTTATCCCGGCTGTGTAGAGCTTGCGCGCTCTGACCCTGCCGATGCCCCGTATCTGGATTAACTCAAGAAGTTCAGGGCTTGCCCCGTATTCCACGCGCTGCGCAAGTTCCTGCGCTTTAACGCCACATGAGCGTTTCTGGTCTTTTCCCAGTTCTGCCATGGAATGAACAAGCCACAAAGCGGTTTCTGAGAGCGCCCTTATATCCCCTTCCCCTATACCGAATTTCTTTACGATATCCTCTTCTTTTATCTCGTTTATCCAGTCAAGCATCACGCATGCGGTCTTGACTTCGGACAGGAACCATTCGTAATCCTTATTGAACTGCGGTGGTATCTGCACGAACTCAGTGCAGTGTTCCATCACGAAATCACTTATCCATTCATAATCGTTCGAACGCAGGTACAGGGGGCGCATGTCTGGTGTCCTGCATGCAAGATGGAGCAGGGTAAGCTCATTATACCACATGTCCTTTTCTTCTATCCTCTTCATTCCATCAAGGATCATTGAGGCTGACATCGGATCTATATAGAGCCTGGATACTAGTTCCCCTAGTCTGGTAGCGAAAAGACCGTTCGTTTCTATGACGAACTTATTTTCGACAAGGAACGCGATAACCTTTTCAATTACCGCCTTCAGGCTCCAGGGCTCCTGCTGTGTCGCGTAGAATGTCTTTCCCATGAACGCAAGGAGTTCATCCATGCTCTGGGCAAAACCAGTAGCTATCGTTGAAAGTATATGCGTTCGAAGTGCATTCTCGCTGCCTAGCTTTGACCAGATATTTTCCGCCTTTGCGAGCACGTACTGCTGCGTCAGTTCTTCCAGTTCATCGTAGGTCTTTGCAATAAGCACTGATTCACCGTAAGGGTCAAGGCGCGGACGCCCCGCCCTTCCTGCCATCTGCTTATATTCAAGCACGGGGATAGGCGTAAGACCGAAGCTTGCGTCGTACCTGCGGTAGCCTTTGATTATTACTCTCCGTGCAGGGAGATTAAGCCCTGCAGCCAGGGTGGGTGTGGCGGATATGACTTTGATAATCCCGTTACGGAAACCACCCTCGACGAGCTTTCGCTGTTCAGAAATAAGTCCTGCGTGGTGGAATGCGCTCCCGTTCTCGATGCAAAGCGCAAGTTTTCGCGCTGTATCCACCTCGCTTGTTTCCCGCACTTCATCGGCGACGATCTTTAACTTATCCTTTATATCCCCGGATATAAGGGATGATATCGCAGTTCCCGCCCTTTGCGCCATTCCTTCAGTATTCTTGCGGCTGCTCTCGAAGATCAGGCACTGTCCCCCTTCTGCCAGTGTATCAGCCACCAGAGAAATGGCAGCGTCCCTGGATCTTTCTTTGACTTCCCTCTGGCTCCTGTCGCCAAAATTTATGGCATTCCCGAAGAACACGCCTTCTTTTAATATTATGGGGCGCCATTCACTCACTACAAGTGCTGCATCCAGCCATTTTGCTATCTCATCCGCGTTGCCTATTGTGGCTGAAAGCGCGATGATCTGCATACCAGGATTTATCTGCCGCAGCTTTGCCAGGACGATCTCAAGCGTGGGTCCCCGGTCGGGCGAGTCGATAAGGTGTATCTCATCCGCGACCACAACAGTTATTTCTTCCATCCAGCGGCTCCTGTTGCGAAGGAGCGAGTCCACCTTTTCAGAGGTGGCAACGATGATATCGAATTGCCCGAGCCAGTCGTCGCGTGAATCGAAGTCTCCTGTCGCGATGCCCGTGGACACTGGGCGCCCGCTGCTTTTCATAATGCTCTCGAAACTGCGGAAACGGTCATATTTTTCCGAAGCAAGGGCGCGAAGGGGGACGATGTAAAGGGCTTTTCCGGGCTTTTTAGAGTCCAGTATTGATCTTAGCATGGCGAATTCAGCCAGCAGGGTCTTTCCTGAGGCTGTGGGTATGGCTGCCATTATATTTTTATTTTCGAGAAGACCAGATTTTATTGCATCAGCCTGAGGGGGATAGAGTTCTGTGATACCTGAATTATGATAGAAAATTTTTATAGGATTTGGAAGGTTGAGGTCTTGTATTTTTATGCTATTATATATGTGAAGGACATTATTAATTTTATTGGCGGTTATAAATCCAACTTTTCCGTCAGTAAGACTTTTTGATGATGGTTCGATTTTATGTTTTCGGGTGTTTATATGAAAATGATTTTGACAACAATCTTTTTCTGATTCAAGAAGCAATCGATTACATTTTCTCCCGGAAGGGAGGATATAAATACATCGAGGGTAATCATTTTTTAAATATATTGGACATTTTTCAAAATCAAATACCTTGTCATTATTGTCTTTTCTTAAGAAGCAAAGTAGTCGCCTTTCCTCATCATCTATGCAAAATTGTCCATCGCCAATCTGTTCTTGGCAAATTCTTAATGAAGGATTGTAGATTTCATTTTTATTTATGATAAATTTAATTTCATTCTCATAATGTAATTTTGATTTGATCCAATCTGGCGGTACGATTTTAAGTATTATTAATTCAATACCATCTTTGGTCAGGTCATTTATTTTGATATTATCAGGTCGGTTCGAGACAACAATTTCTATAGCTCTGATACCTTCCCCCTCTTTATTTTTCAAACTTATGTCAGGTCTTCTTCCATTTTCTAAACCTTTCTCGCGCTGGATATCGTTTATATTTCTTAGAATATCAATTCGTTGAATTCTTCGTTCCTCTTCTTGTGAAGTGGAATTAGAATCCAAATTTATACCTATATAGAAGGATTTTTTTTTGTCCAAATAATCATTCAAAATGCGATAAACATCATCTTTAGCATTTGAATGTGCTATTGTTTCAGGAGAATGAACATGGTTTTTTAGAGCGAAATGATGTCTGTAAATTTCTCCTTTTTTTGGAATAACCTCTTTTCGTTCATTATTTTCTTCATAGCAAAGTCTACAAAGAAATGGTTCCAATTCTTTTTTCTTATCTTTTGTGAAATCATTGACATTTATTAATATTAGATTCTTATCATAAGCCCATTCTAACTCTACCATCTTCCGACCCTATGAGCTTGGAGCAAAAATAGCTTTTTATTAAAGCTTTTTGCAAAAGTACTAAATCTCCGAAAGAAAGTTTTTTAAGGCATTGAAATTAATATAAAGAAGAGGGAAAAACATGGCATCATCAGAAGGTCAGGCATGCCAGAGTTGCGGCAAGCCAATAAACAGATCGGACGACTTCGGAACGAACGCGGATGGAAGCAAGAGCAGCGACTACTGCAATTATTGCTTCAAGAGCGGCAATTTTACATATCCCAACATGACCATGGAGCAAATGATAGAGATTGCTGCAAGTTTAATGGTCACTCTG
>JAHIHJ010000439.1 GCA_018899795.1 Methanobacteriota archaeon | reverse complement strand
GGAGAGCAGTATGTACACAGAAGCGATACAGTGTTACGATAAAGCACTTGAGATAAATCCCAGATATATGGAAGTCCATAACAATAGGGGACTCGCTCTTGCCAGGACTGGAAGGTTTGGAGATGCCATACAATCATATGACCGGGCTCTTGAACTGAAACCAGGCGACCTTGAAGTTCTATATAACAAAGGGATCGCCCTCGCGCAGATGGGAAAAGGGGATGAAGCGCTTGCGTGCTATGACAAACTGCTTGAGTCTAATCCGAACGACGCCAATACATGGTGCAGCAAAGGCGATGTGTTTTTTGAGAGTGAAAAGTTCGAAGAGGCTCTAAAGGCATATGATAGATCCATACAGTTGAACCCGAAAGATGAAACTGCATGGAACAACAGAGGAATGACGCTTGTAAAGTTCAACCGCTATGATGAAGCTATAGAATCCTATGATAAAGCGCTTGAGATAAATCCCAGGATCGAAAAGATATGGAGTAATAAAGGGCTTGCTATTTCAAAGATGAACGAAAAGCAAGACAAGATAGATCTGCAAAAGATCGCTGTTACGCTTCCCAAAGAAGACAAAAAAGTTACGCTGGCTAAGCCCGGGTCCGAAGAACCAGCGAAAAAGGAGAAAGAGACTGAAATATCATTTATCCAGGAATTGATGGAGAAAACAAGACCGGCTTTCGAGAAACCAACCGAAATTCGATCTGATAAAACGCAACCTCCGGTCCCCAAGCCCGATATTTCCAGGAAAGATACGCAAATCCCTCCTAAACCTGTCACCGCTCAATTATCAACAAGAACAGATGAGAACATGAAGAACGGGAACTCTTTGTATTCAAACGGCAAGTATGAAGAAGCGCTGGAATGTTTTACAAAGTTGGTTGAAAAAGACCCGAAGAACAAAACTGCCTGGAACAATAAAGGGCTGTCACTCGGTAAGCTCGGAAGGGTATATGAAGCGATCGGGTGCTATGATAAAGCGCTTGAAATAGCTCCAAAAGACCATGTTGTGCTCAATAATAAAGGGAGCGCGCTTTTCAAGAAAGGGCGGGTCAATGAAGCGCTGGAATGTTACAAGGCATCTCTTGGTCTGGACCCTAATAACAAGACAGCATCCAGAGGTATAGAACTATGCAACGAGTATTTAGCAAAATCTGCATGATGAGATGAAAATATGGCTGCTGAACATCCTGCGAAAACTGTGCTCAAAGAGGAGGCAAAAGCTGGTGCTTCGGCTGATATCAGCGCAGATAAGATCCAGGAGCAGCTAACCCGGACAACTTCAATACCTGTTCTTGACCGCACAATGGGGGGTGGACTGCCGTCCGGCTCGGTGGTATATATCTACGCAGACCCAAGATCTATGGCTGAAGTATTTCTTTATCAATTCACACAGGCACGCAAAACATATTATTTCTCAAATGAAAGGCGTCCTGCATATGTGATGAGGGATATAAAGAATTACGGGTTCAAACCGGATAATATTACTTTTGTGGACATTTACAGCCAATATTATATCACCCCGCATGGAGAAATGGCGGAAAATATAGGCAATGAGATGACAGATTCCAGGATAGTGGAATTTACGGAGAGCACCCTTAAGAAAATAGTTACACAGGAAGAATCCGATATTAATATCATTTTTGATTCATTTTCGTTCTATCTCAACCTGAAAGTGAATCCCGGCGTTATTAAACGGCTTATCAATTCAATTTATGAAACAGCCAAACGCCTTAACGCCCTGGCATTTTTATACGGTCTCAAGGGTTCTAAGAATGAGATCGATAATGATATATTGAAAGCATGCGATGTGATATTCGATGTGGAGCTTGAAAAGAGCGGAGATAAGATCATCAACCGCCTTTCGATCCCAAAGCTGAGAGGCAGGACGCCGACAATGGAAATGGTAAAGTTCAAAATTGCAGATGGCATCCAGATAGATACCACGAAGGATATCGCCTGAATTCGATCGATCAACAATTGCTCTTCGTTTGGGATGCACCCTGTTAACAAATTTGGTCCAGGTATTCTGACTTGGGTATCTCCACAATAAAAATAGCTCCGCCTTGCGGATTATCTTCAACTCCAATACCCCCCTTGTGGAGTTCTATTATCTTTTTTGCAATCGCCAACCCCAACCCTGAACCTTTTATACCTGTCTTTTCCAGCCTGCAGAACCTCTCGAAAATAATAGTCTTATCTGTCTTTTTCAAGCCTTCGCCAAAATCTATGATCATGATATTCCAGAAAGGATCCCTGTCCTCACCTTTCACTATGATCTTTTTACCACCAGGGGCGTATTTTATCGCATTCGATATCAGGTTGGAAAAGACCTCTTCAATTATCTTATTTGCTTTAACCGGCATGCTTCTTGTAATTTCGGATTCAATTTCCATACCCACCTTTGCCGCCATGGGGCGCAGATTTTCAATAACCCCACCGATCACTTCCACAAGATCCATGTAAACAAAATCTATGCGTTCAAGACTGTCGATCCTTGAGAATTTAGTGGCGGATTCTATGAGATCCATGGCTTTGAGAAGATTTTTTTCAATGGTCTCAATATACATCCTGTTACCAGTATTTTCTTCCTTGATAAGTTCAGCAAAACCACTGGCAGTAGCAAGAGGGTTCATCAGGTCATGATGCATTATGTCGATGAACAGTTCCTTCATCCTGTTTGATCCCTCAAGTTTTGCAGCGTATTTTTTCATTGCTTCTTCAGTTCGCTTTCGCTCTGTGATATCTATGATAGAGACATTTCTCCTTGAATAATCTCCCTCATATCCAGGCGTCACCGACCATTTCAATATGACATTGATCACATTGCCTGCGAGGGTTTTTACGAAATCCTCTCCTTCAAACTCTGTCCTGCCTTCCGCGATGGCAAGAAGTTCTTCCCTGTACACATCATAAGAATGCTCCGTGAATATCTTATTAATACCCTTTAAGAGTTCTTCTTTATTGCGGGCCCTGAACTTAGAAAGCGTTGCATTATTCACGTTAACAACTTTCACCATCGATGCACAGCGTTCAACTTCTTCGGGATGTGACTCAAAATAGGTTCTGAAATCCTTAACTCCCTTATTGCGCAAACTATCAATATATTTTTTTACCAGCGAGCTATCCTCTTCCCATAGAGATATCGGGGAATTTTCAAACAGACTGCGATACCGTTCCTCGCTTTCTTTCAAAGCTTTTTCAAACCGCCTGCGTTCAGTAATATCCCTGATAATCCCCACCATGGCTATCGGTTTACCTTCCCTGTCTTTAACTATGGAAGTATTCAGTAATATTGGAAATTCATGCCCGTCCTCATGCCTGACCATTAGTTCCCCGACCCAGCGCCCGGTCTCTTTTATGGATGGCAGTATAAACCTGCTGGCAAACTCAGGATCCACGTTCATATCATTTACGTGCTTTCCCCTTAATTCTTCCAGAGGGAACCCGTACATCTCCTCTACAGCCCTGTTGGAATAAGTAACATATCCGTTCAAGTCAACGATCTGGACACCGTCAGGCGCTTCTTCCACAGCCTCTGAGAATAGCTTCAGTCCTTCCTCGGTCTGTTTGCGCTCTGTGATGTCGCTCACGATGCAGACATGCCCCCTGTAATTACCTTTATCATCCCATAGACCTGTGGCTTTAACTTCAGTAGGAATGGTCGTGCCGTCCTTCCTTAGTCCTGGGATCTCTACTGTGAATGTCCCCTTATCCTTGTTGTACAGTGTGCTTGATAAGATCTCTCCAGATTGAGCTGCTACATCCTGGGGTGTTATATCCATCCAGGTCTTCCCGATAAGTTCCTCCTGGGTATATCCATATATCCTGGCGTGGGCGGCATTCAAATATATGTACCTGTCTTTTTCATCAGTTATTGCAATGCCTTCCTTACTGCTGTGGATGGCTTTCAATAGCCTGTCCTTATCTTCTGCCGCATGCATGCGCTCTGTGATGTCGCGCACATATTCGATCACCCCTTTCATCTTCCCTGTTGCCGTGTCAATCATCGGGTAACTGTATATCTCGACCCAACCAACGGTCTTCCCTCCTGGATCGTGTTTCGGGATAATATCATAGGCTGTCTCCCCCGTATTAAGTGTCCGCCAGGCGGGACATACCTCGCATCGCTCGCTGCTGCCGTGAAAGGCTTCATAGCATTTCTTTCCAACAAAGGATGCGACATGTGGATACCATTTTTGCGCTGTCGGGTTGACGCGGATGATGTTCATGTCCATATCAAGGATGCCGATGCCGTCCGGTATGCTTGCGAAGATGTTTTCCATGAAGCGCTCGCTCTCCCTTAGCGCTTCCTCTGCGCGCCTGTGTTCTGTTACATCTCT
>JAHIHJ010000051.1 GCA_018899795.1 Methanobacteriota archaeon | reverse complement strand
TAATATGTACATTATCGAGACAAAATCAACAAAAGACGCCGCAAATGATATTGATACAAAAATAAAAGCAATAGCTGCTTCAGGTATATGCTCTAAAATCTCAATGGTAAAAAATATTCCTGAAACAAACCAGCCACGCATCTGGAATTACGTATTATTGCCACAGAATATTTTTGATGAAATGGAAGGAAGCGGGTTGCGAAGCCTGATTGAAAGATGCGAGTCAAACCTTGCGCTTCTGAAAATGAAACGGGAATAAAAGCATCATGACCACCCCCACCCTCCCCATCCTCGACAACCACATGCACCTCAACCCCTCAGGCAGGTGCCTCGAAGCTGTTAAAGAATTCACCCGCGCCGGAGGCACCCACTTAGTCCTCGTCTCCCTGCCGCCCTGGTCACTTGGCATCGAGATAAACTCACCCGCCGATTACAGGCAGGTGTTCGATAAAGTTCTCAAAATAGCGCGGCGCGCAGAGGAAGCTGAGAAAGTAAAAGTATTCGTAGTGCTTGGCGTACATCCTGCCGAGATAACAAAATATTACGGGCGATTGGGACTTGAACGCACAATAGAAATAATGAACGGAGGGCTTGAAATCGCGCGAGAATATGTAGATAAAGGGCTGGCTGTAGGGCTAAAATCAGGGCGCCCCCATTATCCTGTGGAACCTAAGATATGGGATGCATCCAACGATATCATGCGCCACAGTTTTGAGCTGGCGCGAGATGCTGGCTGCGCCGTGCAACTACACACCGAAAGCTCTACTGAAGAAGGACTTGCGGAAATTGTGGGGATCGCAAGGGATGCGGGACTTGCGCCTGAAAAAGTTGTTAAGCATTTTTCTCCGCCAATGATCAAAATATGTGAGAAACACGGTATTTTCCCGAGCGTACTTGCAGGAGAGGATGCCATAGAAAAAGCTCTCTCAGAAGGCACGCGCTTCATGATGGAAACCGATTATATAGACGACCTGAAAAGACCGGGTTCAGTACTTGGTCCGAAGACCGTACCAAAGAGGACAAAACAGCTCATACCTGAATGGGGTGAAGATGTGTTCTGGAAGATACACAAAGAAAATCCTGAAAAAGTTTACGGTGTACATATCGATATTTGAGGATCTATTTCATCAGTTCCTCAACCTTTCCTGCTGTCTTATGTATCTCTGAAATGATTTTCCCCATATCTGCATGCCTACCTGTCATGGTTATTAACAGCGCGTTATCTCCTGTGCGGATTGAAAATATCCTGTGGTTTTTCGATTCTAATATAAGCATATCCACTTTCTCTCCTGAAAGTTCTTCCATTGTCTCGTCAGAGCGCCTGTATGCTGCAGCGCTGTATGCTGCAAAAGCATCTTTGCTCACAGTTTCATTGGTTGTGCTCGCCATCGCCAGACCGTCAAGCGTAACAATAGCCGAGGTCAGGATATCAGCAGTAGAGCTGCCGAGTTCCGCAAGTGCACTGAGATACAGTTCAGCTTTTGTCGCCATGGATGTCCCTGTACAATTTTCTCAACATTCCAGCAAGCATGTAAACAGATATGATCGCTAATATGCCGAACAGTATTTCAACGACTTCACGGATAGAGTAAGGCACAGTCCAGCTTATTCTTTCCAGCAATCCAAGGAATTTCCATGTAAATGCAGCATACGCTGAAAACTGGATAAACATGAATACTTTGATAAAACCCCCAGACACACGAGTTCCAAGCATGAATGTGGTGTATATGGTCACTGAACTTCCAAGCATCCATGCAAGAGCTTCCAGTGTACTCATTATTACTTTTATTTCATCCAAACTGTTCTGTGTAATATAATAATATATCATGAGAACCGGGAAAAATAGACCCAGGGCAACCGGCATGTATGAAAAAGCTCTTGAAATTTTTTTCCTCTTACATATCACCAGGTAGATAAAATAGAATGCAAAGGTCAGGAAGATCGCCGACCATATCCCGAAGATGTATCGTAAAGAACCGATAATGGGTGAATCGCTGAAATGTCCTGCTTCTCGAATACCGAAAAACAGGAAACCAAAAAATAAGTACGGCCATGGAATATTACCAACATTCCACATATTCCGGTACCTGTAGGCTATTATTATGAGAAAAACCGACATCCACCATATCAGGTTCGAGAGTATGACGTGAAGTCCTATATTTTCATCAAGTCCATAAATGTCAAGGGGACCATTCATGGAATAATATATTACAATATCACATATATATACCTGTATCCCTCAAAAAAAAGTTCCGGTATTTATTTAGCCATCTTCTTAGAATTAAAACAACTCTATATGATCCGTGATTATCTTACGATCGACGATATAACCACCAAAGGAAAGACCATTCTATGCAGGCTTGACCTGAATTCCCCGATGGACCCGAATGGAACGATCCTTGATGACAGCAGGTTCAGAAGTCACCTTGTCACATTGAAAGAGTTTGAAGATTCCAGATTGGTTATCTTATCCCATCAGAGCCGCCCCGGAAAAAGCGATTTTACGACCATGGAACCGCATGCAAGGCTGCTTTCAAAATTATCGCGCAGGAACGTGGATTATGTGGACGATATATTTGGTTCCCATGCCATTGAAACTATTAAGAAGATGGAAACGGGTGACATCATTCTTCTTGAGAACACCCGCTTCTATTCTGAGGAATCACTTGAGCGCACACCGAAAGAGCACTCACGGACCCACATGGTAAAAAGCCTTGCGCCTCTGTGCGATATATTCATGAACGATGCATTCTCTGTCTCGCACAGGTCGCATCTGTCTGTTATGGGCTTTACTGAAATACTTTCCAGCATTGCGGGAAGAGTGATGGAAAAAGAGATTGACTCTCTTTCAAGGGGGCTTTCATGCTCCGAACGTCCGTGCGTATATGTGTTGGGCGGCGCAAAAGTGGATGATTCTATCAAAGTCACTAAGAACGTCCTTGAGAAAGGATGTGCGGACAGGGTCCTTGTTACAGGCGTGGTAGCGAACGTCTTCCTTGCGGCATCTGGCGTAAATATCGGAAGCGCCAACTTGAACTTTATTGAGAAGCAGGGATATCTCGAACAGATCGATATTGCGCGCGACCTGCTGAAACGCTTCAAGAAGAGCATCGGACTGCCGGTCGATGTAGCTCTGAACAAGAACGATGAGCGCGTGGAAGAAAAAGTGAGCAAACTCAATACTGAGCTTCTCATCCACGACATCGGCATCGAGACCATGGTGAATTTCTCACGTGAGATCAGCAGCGCAAAAACAGTTGTTATGAACGGACCTGCAGGAGTGTTCGAGAACGAACCGTTCGCTCTCGGGACTAACGAACTGATCAGAGCGGGATCAAAGTCAGGATTCTCGATAGTTGGAGGGGGGCATATCGCCGCAGCGGCAGAACTGCTTGGGGTTTCAGGCAAATTCTCTCACGTAAGCACTGGCGGCGGAGCATGCATCGATTTTCTTGCAGGTGAAAAACTGCCAGGGATAGAGGCTTTAAAGGACGCTGCAGTGAAGTTCAGGGAAAAAAAATAAATATTTGATACTTCAATCATTAGCAAGGGTGAAAAAATGGAATCAAATATCCAATCACTCAATAAAAACGCACAGATATTCTCAAACGATCTCAACAAGATAATTGACGAAATGCACAGGGTAATAATCGGGCAGGATGAGGTGGTTGAAAAACTTATCATTGCTCTTGTGGCAGACGGGCATGTCCTCCTTGAAGGTATGCCGGGGCTTGCGAAAACTTTGATGATAAAGACCCTTTCTGATACTATTGAGGCATCATTCAAAAGGATACAGTTCACACCAGACCTGCTTCCAGCAGATATAGTAGGGACACGGATGTACAACCAGCATACCTGCTCGTTTACCACCAAAAAGGGACATGTTTTTGCAAATTTCATCCTTGCTGACGAGACTCACAAGCGAAGAGATCCTGAGGACTATAAAAGGATCAAAAGATGAACGCTATATTGAAGATGTAAAACAGTGTTTCATGCTGTGCGACCTTGTAAAATTCGCAAAATATGAAACAAATATCGAAGATTTCAATAAGGCTGTTGAGTATGCAAAAAGGATACTAATGAATGAATCTTCATAAGCCGCGGATAAACGCAGATTTAATGAAATCCGCGCGCAGGCAGAAATTATGAAAAGCTTTTTGATTCATTACAAACGGTATATACTTGGTTTCATAATTTGATACGCTTCATCAAATAAAGGATGTTGAAACATAACATGCCACACTCACTCAACAAACCAAAACTCGACTATCTCGCTACTGATATCTGGATAAACAGGCGGTGCAGAATATGAATGAAAACTCGCTTGCCGTATTTGAAGATTACAAAATCCGCAGAGAATATGATG
>JAHIHJ010000438.1 GCA_018899795.1 Methanobacteriota archaeon | reverse complement strand
TGTGTAACCATTATTTTTGAATCTTTTCCAATGATTTTTTTCCCTTCAATCATGTCAAATAAATCAAGAAAATCTTTTTCATATATACTCTCCTTTGACCTTGCTTCCCATTTCCTTTTAAATTTTTTATACATTTCTCCCTTATATATATTATTCAAATATATTTCTCTAACATCATTGGCATTCAGGGATTCAATATCTTTCTTTTTTAAGCTTTCTGCGATTCCATTTGCAGCGGTTACAGAAGTTGAAATGCCAGATATGATTATCTCAGGACATTCAGGAAAATTGCCTGCAGGACCAAACATTAATGTCTGATCACCTAGCTCATGGGTTGATGGATTATTAAGACCGATGTTTATTATAGTTCCATTTATTTTCCGGCCATATAATTTAATATAATTATTTTGAATCAGATCTTTCAGCAGTTCCTTTTGTTCTTGATTTAATTGTTCATTTCGCCAAATATCAGTGAATAATAATTTTTTTATTCTTGATAAGCGTTCCTTATTAGGTTCTAAGTATTCCATAGGGATAAAATTCCATTAACGAATCTTTGAATCTTCCACTTCATATCCCCACAAACCTCCCCGCCTTCCCCAGTTCCTCCTCGATCCTCAGCAACTGGTTATACTTCGCATTCCTCTCACTCCTCGCCGGCGCTCCAGTCTTGATCATCTCGGCGCCAAGAGCTACTGAAATATCCGCGATCGTGGTATCCTCGGTTTCTGCTGACCTGTGGCTTACGACCAATTTATACCCGTTCTTCTGCGCCAGCCTTGCAGCGTCAAATGCTTCCGAGAGCGTGCCAATCTGGTTCACCTTGAGCAGCAGCGCATTCCCGGCTTTCATCTTTATGCCTTTCTCAAGCCGCTTTACGTTTGTCACGAAAAGGTCGTCCCCGATGATTATCGTGTCCTTCAGTTTTTCCGTCAGAGCCGCGAAATCGCCAAACGCCTCCTCCTCGAACGGGTCTTCGATAGAGAGGATGGGATAGGTCTTGACAAGGTCTGCATAGAGATCGACCAGGTCGCCTGATGAGTATGCTTTTCCGTCGACGGTGTATTTGCCTTTCTTGTAGAACTCCGAGGCTGCGCAATCAAGCCCGATGCTTATCTTTTTGCCGTATCCGGTTTCTTCAATTGCCCCGGTGAGAGCATCAAGCGCATCAGTCGTATTCTTAAGTGGAGGAGCATAACCGCCCTCGTAGCCCACGTTCACAGCAGAATTGCCGTACTTCTTTACGAGTATCGAGCCAAGCGTGTGATACGTTTCCGCACTCATGCGAATAGCCTCTTTGAACGTCTTTGCGCCTCTTGGCTGGATCATGAATTCCTGTATCGCCAGGTCGTTGCCCGCGTGCTTTCCGCCGTTTATGACGTTGAGCGTGGGTACAGGGAGGGTGAAGGCATTCGTGCCTCCGAGATAGCGGTAAAGCGATATTCCGATCGAATCAGCCGCAGCATGGGCAATGGCTAAAGAAACGCCAAGGATTGCATTGGCGCCGAGTCTTGCTTTATTGTCCGTGCCGTCAAGCTCGATCATCATTCCGTCAAGCTCGCGCTGGTCGCGCACGTCCATGCCAGTGAGCAACTCTTTTATCTCAGTATTGACATTGTTTACAGCCTTCGCCACGCCTTTTCCAAGATACCGTTTATCCTTATCCCTGAGTTCAAGCGCTTCGTACGTGCCTGTGGATGCGCCCGATGGGACGCTGGCTCTGCCGAAGCCGTTATCTGTAAAAACATCAACTTCAACCGTGGGGTTGCCTCTTGAGTCGAGGATTTCTCGCGCGTGGATGTGCTCGATCGTGAACAATGTATCACCTTTTAGACTTTAATTAACTGCGGAATAAACCATAAAATGAACCTATCTGCGTTCATCTGCGTTTATCTGCGGTTTCTAATTTTAATGACCTGAATATACCACAATATACTTAATCCTGATTATTCTCCATGCGTACTTTGCGGTTGATGAGCTCACCGCATAGGGCGCAAAGACAGGATACAAGCGGTTCATAATGAAGATTTCAGACAGGATTTACAGGATCGACCTGATAAATTCATCATGTGAATCCTGTAATAGGTTTAGATTAATCTCTCACAGGGGATAAACTGCGCGAAGTGGTCATTCGATTGCCCTGAATATTTTTGGTATTATTTCGGTTCAGGTTCAGGATTCGGGTACAGGGATAGGTTTAGGTTCAGGAATCGGTTCGGGGGGTTTAGGATTGGGCGGTGGTTGTTGATACTTGTTCGGTTCAATGCTTTCTTTGTTGCTGAAGTTTCCCATATAGTCACTCTCCACATTATCTTATATAATTCAATTGGAAATAACATGTATTTAAGTCCTTTTCTTTGCAGGTGTTTACGCTCTCCTTCCTGTTATCCAGTCCATATATACATGGCGCGCCTACCCATAGTGATCGCTGACCCCTATCACATGAATACGAGCCTGAAGCTGCCCATCGAGAAAGAGCCGGGCGGGATAATCTTAAAAAGACCAAAGCAAAAAAGCTTTTATCCTTACATTCTGAGTATATACTATGAACTCGGAGATTGAAAAGGAAGTCATTGCAGAGTTTAAGCATATTGCCAAGCCAATGATGGATATGGGTCTCTACAATTCTACTAGGGAATTTGTGAGGGATGTCACCAGGGACTTTATCAGGCATCAGATTGAAACCTACAGGATGAAGCTCAAAGATTTCGAGCAAAAATATCACATGACATTTACCGATTTTTCAAAGAAATTGAAAAAAGGCGCATCTATCGCTAAAGAAGATGAATGGATGGAATGGGAAGCGACGAAAAATATGCTTAAAGCCTGGAAGCTGGCTGCAAAAGAGACTGGTTTAAGTGCATAGACTATGAGGATTACTGGCTTGATACATATCATTTTCAAAAAAAATAAATGAATTCTTGAAATTTTCTAATTTATTCAAATCGAACACGGATGACATGGATTTGACGGATTTTCACTGATCCGTGCGTATCCGCGTCATCCGCGCAATCCGTG
>JAHIHJ010000437.1 GCA_018899795.1 Methanobacteriota archaeon | reverse complement strand
TCAGGGTTGAGAACTCATGGTTCGACAGCAATACCATCGCACGCAGCGATACCAGACTTGTCAGGTGGGATGGTGCAAAGTGGATAACGCTTGAAACATCAGAAAAGACAAGAGACAGCACATATACATACTTCGAAGGTAAGACCACAAGCTTCTCGTCCTTCGCAATAACGGGTATAAAAGCAGCAGGATCTTCAACATCACCTCCTGAAGCAACACCTGCACAGACCGCACCGACTGGAACACCAGAAGCTGCAGCAGCAACTACTGGCGGAACACCGATCAATCTGTTTTTGATCATTGGTGTTATCGCTATTTTAGTAATAATTGCAGCTGTATATCTGAAATATAAAAAATAGAACATAAGAAGGGGCAAAAAGCCCCTTCATTTTTACCTCTATCAAAATAAAAAAGTTAGGTTTAACTTGACTTTGTCAGATTACCTCCCTCTTTTATGATGAGATAATTTAGCCGAATATCGAGCCTTATGTTTCTGCTCAATCAATTTTAAGATTTCCCTATCATTAACCCTTCTTTTTGGCATAATAACTTCAAAGATCTCACGAACATCAGTAATAGTGAGCAAAGGTGCCTTTAATTTCCATTCATCCTGCATCTCCAATAGAAACAACATCGCCATAAAAACCATCGCCATGTGATGATTCCAGCCGATGTAACCCCTGAGTTCATAATCAGCCAACCCTCCATCGCCTTTTGCATCCTCAAGAGCACGTTCAATCCAATAACGGCTGCAAGACATTTTTCCCAATTTCTCAATACTTGTTTCAAGAGGAGCATTTGAGAATTGATATTTTGTATCACCTTCGCCTTCATTTCTGCGAATAACGAGCCAGCACTCCTTTCCCGGAAGTGAATCATTTACAGGATATACTCTCAGGTATGCCAGTTTACACCACATTTCTTTTCGTTCCGAATCCCTCAGATATACTCTATGCCATTGTGAAGAATCTAAATCATTCACCAACTTATCAACACGTAATGGATCATCAGGACTGATAACTTTTTCAATAGTCGGATTCCGTCCACGGACTCCAACTTTTTGAGGTATACCAACAATGGGTTTATTCAGCCAGACTCGTGAATCGCAGGGAATATCAGCAATATACCTGATTCCTTCTTTATCAAGTTCATTAAGAAGCCATGGTTGTTCACCATAAAAAGAATCCATTCCAACCCACCCAAAAGGAATATTTCGTTTTTTGGCAACGAGTATCATTTCCAGGCCAAGTTCAGCTTTTGTCTTGAAGATCAAATCATCCGGTATTCCGCACTTTTTCTTCCGTTCTGTATCATTCATCCAGTCTTTCGGAATGTATAACCGCTTATCAAATAGTATCCTCTTGCTATCGTTTACATAACCAAGAAAAACTCCCACCTGGCAATTATCAATTTTTCCTAATCTCCCGCAATATTGACGCTTTACTCCTGCTGAATTTTCCCCCTGTTTTGGAAAACCGGATTCATCAAGTTGAAGCGAGCCGTTTTCTTGATCTCCGATGAGATTTACCACGTCATCTTGAATTTGGTAGATCAGACCTTGTTCATCCCACAGTGAATTTGATATAAAATGTTGAATTGATTGGTTATTGCAGTCTGGTACTGTTTTTGACATTTCTACCATAGTTCCCCTTTTTGAAACCGTCAAACATCCAAGAAGATACTTTTTGGATTGCCTATAACATTGCGGGTCTTTGTCTTAAAACGTATGATAAATTTGCTATGATAGGTCTTTAATCTTATTCTTGCTTGCTTGATATCCACTCTTAACAGTCTGACAAATTTCTTAATATATATCCCCTCGAATTTATATGGGGATTAATAATATTTAAATATATTTGAATGGTTAATGTGACAATGTCAAGGTAAGGCAAGATCTTCAATTAGATTTCCTATGGTATCCCTGTGGTGGCCTGTTATTCGTTCGATCGATCTGATACCATTTTTCTCACCAAGGTGCTTACAGATGTTGATTATCTCAGGTTTCGAAAGATGTTTATGATACAGGGGTGTATTCGCTGTTTCAACAAACCAACTACTACAGTGATTACAATAATATTGTTGATGTCCTGCTCGATTTTTTCCACGCTTTAGTATATCTTTTCCTGCCTCTATCAAAAAATATTTGCATTTTTGATTCTGACATGTAATATCGATTTTACTTCGAGGTCTAGCCATGTAACATCACAAAAATAATAATGGATGTTATACAATATAAATTATGCGGTCTATTCTGGGACACTGCCAAAAATTTAAATCTCATGAAAGAATTGAGCGAAGGATACAAAGTGAACTACCCAACCCTAAAGGGCTTGGGCGTACCGCTGCATCGGCTCTCTATTGAAAGTCCTTGACGGTCGTTAATTCCCGTAGTTCCTACGGTACATATTGATGGTCTAATCTCTATTATATTTGCAGATACCCGATC
>JAHIHJ010000436.1 GCA_018899795.1 Methanobacteriota archaeon | reverse complement strand
GCAGGCTGGGTCATTTCATCCCTTACATAAAGGAACTTATTCCACCCGCATTTCGGACAGCCGTTCAGAATGATGGCTGCGCCATCCCTGAATACGCCTTCGCATCTGGTGCATTTATGGGGCATGGTCTACGGTGAAACAAGAGCGCTTATCAGGTCCCTGTCCTTTTTTATTGTCTTAAGCTGCGCTGCAGGACCTATAACTGTAAGCCGTGTCTTGAGGGTGGACTTGCCCAGAAGCTTGCTAAAAAAAGTATCGTTATGCTTTACAGGATAACTCTCTATCTCTATCCCGGAGAAATCATCAGGCGCGATCTCTGTCATGGTAAGTTCTATGAGCTTATTCTGTTCAGTCGGCGTGAGACCTCTTTCCAGAACAAGTATTTTACCCAACCTTACTTCATCAAGGATCAACCTCACTTTTTCCATTGGCGTCATAGCATCAAGCTTATCTTCTGATATCATATCCAATTGAATTCCTTTCATTATTATCACCCGAAATGTTGTGCAATTTCTTTATACAGATGGTCTATGTTCTGCCCTTCAAGGGCTGATATTGGAACAAGAGGATGCTGCGGGAAAGCGCTGTGAATTCGCGCAGGGGACGAAGTGGGAAGGTCGATCTTATTTGCTGCGATAAGAAGCGGAAGTTTCCGAGCTTCCATATTTCCTATGACCGTTACATTGACCTGCGTGTATGGGTCTTCAGTAGCGTCCATTACAAGTATCACCCCGTCAAGGTCGTCCAGCCATTTTACCGCCTCTATAACCCCTTCAGTGGCTTCTTTTGCGCGCCTCTTTGATTCCTCTTCATTCATGCCGAATGCCATGAAATCGTGAAAATCGATCCTCGTAGCAAGTCCGGGTGTATCTATGATGTCCAGCGTCACAGAGGAGCCGTTTGATTCGATGGTCACGCCCTCGCGCCTCCTGGCTCTGCGAGTCTCATGGGGTATCTGCGAAACCGAACCCATAGCATCGCCTGTCCAGTCCCGTATGATCCTGTTCGCCAGGGTGGTCTTTCCGGCATTCGGAGGACCATATATCCCGATCCTTGCTCTCTTCTTCTTGAATAACTTTCTTATCCATTTGAACTTAAGCCCCAGACTTTTCATTATGCCCATAGTTTTGCCTCAGTATTATAATGCCTCAGTATTCTAATATCAGTACTCTCTATTTTAGTTATCTGTCAGAACTCAGACAGCTTCAACTGTCTCCTTGAACATTTCTCGCCAGGAATCTCCACAGGGTATGCTCCTGTCAGGCATCCCACGCACAGGTCGTCCTGGGGAAGCCCTATCGAGCTTACAAGACCCTCGATGCTTATGTACCCGAGCGAGTCCGCGTTGATCACAGCCTCCACGCCTTTCACAGCCTTATGAGCTGCCACGAGTTCCTCGCGTGTTGCCATGTCGATGCCAAGGTAGCACGGTGAGATTATCGGGGGACTTGCGACCCTCATGTGTATTTCCCTTGCTCCTGATTTTCTCATCAGGTCGATTATGCGCCGTGAAGTCGTCCCGCGTACGATGCTGTCGTCCACAAGAACAACATTCTTTCCTTCTATATTGGGTTTTATAGTATTGAGCTTGAGCCGCACAGCGGTCTCCCTCATGTCCTGCCCAGGCATGATAAATGTCCTGCCTATGTACCTGTTCTTCATCAGACCTTCCATGTAATCTATACCTGAAGTCTTTGAGAAACCTATTGCAGCAGTAATGCCAGAGTCGGGGACCGGGGAAACGATATCTGCTATTGCCGGATGTTCGGAAACAAGCGTCTGTCCTATCCGCATCCTGACATTATAAACGAGTTTCCCGTCTATGACAGAGTCCGGTCGCGCAAAATAAATATATTCAAAAACGCAGTGAGCGAAGTTCTTCGACCGGACAAGCTGCTTGCTTTCATATTCACCGTCTTTTAATATCAGCATTTCACCAGGAGCAATATCCCGGATCAATATTCCATTGAGGATATCAACAGCCGCGCTCTCTGACGCCACCATATAACCATTGTCTATCTTCCCGAGGCACAGCGGTTTTACGCCCAGCGGATCGCGGATGGCCACAAGCATGTTATCCACCAGTATAACGAGCGAATAAGAACCCACAAGTCGTCTCATCAATTCCCTGACAGCCTCATCAAGATCGCTGTGCATGAGTTTTTTCACGAGCAGATGTGCAATGACTTCGGTATCGGAATCAGAAAGAAAGATCCTCCCCTCTTTTTCAAGTTCAGCTCTGAGTTTTTTTGAATTGACGAGGTTACCGTTATGGGCAATAGAGATCGTCCCGCTTTTAGAACTCACCAGAAGCGGCTGGCAGTTCTCTATTTTAGAACCTCCGGTAGTGGAATAGCGGACATGCCCGATACCCACCCTGCCTTTTAATTTCTGGATGTCTCCCCTGTTAAAGACATCAGGCACAAGACCCATCCCTTTAAGGGTACTGATCCGGGTGCCGTCATGGACAGCAATGCCTGCCGATTCCTGTCCCCTGTGCTGAAGAGCATAAAGTGCATAATAGATAGACAGCGCAGAAGGTGTATCGTTACTGTATGAGACACCTACGACGCCGCATTCTTCATGCAACCGTTCTCACCTTAATATCCGCATTTTTCTTGCCATTTATATGATCTCATGTGTGCGGTCCTTCCGAACCCGCACGATGCGCACATCTTTGTTCTGGTATTTAACGATACCTTACCGCATCTTCTGCATTTCACATGTGTCTTATGCTGGCGATGTCCCATTGAGGGCGTTCCTTTTGACATTTGTAATCACCTTTTAATTTATGGGGAGATGAAGACGATATTATCTCCGCGAACAACTACTGTTCCAAGTTTCTTTGATTCGTTCTCTTTTATTTCCTCGGCATTTGCAAGTACGAGGTTCATATGCATGTCGTATCCCTGCAGTTCACCTCTGAACTCTCTTGAGCCTTTCAGCCTGATCAATACCGATTTATTCAATGCATTGTTTAGAATGTCGAGGGGTCTGTTTCCCATATAATACTCCTGATAAAGTTTATTAATCTATTAACGCAATAGTGACCTTGAGTTGTCAAGAGAATATTTAAAACTATTGGTGGCACATGAAGATAAAAACTCGAAATGTACTGAGAAAGACGGATGAAAAAGCCCTTATCAATGATATTGAAGAGGCTTTCGGGGACGTCGGAGCCTTTGTTGGCAGGAAACTCGAACTTGTCGAAAGTGAAGAAGCAGAGTTCATTTTTGTGGACGGTGAACCGCTCCTGTTCAGGACAGGAGGAAAAATATTTCCTACGGTAAAGGGCGCGCTTAAACTTACTCCTTCGCGTAGAAGGGTCGTGGTGGACCCGGGCGCTGTTAAGTTCATAATAAACGGCGCTGACGTGATGGGTCCGGGGATCATTGAGGCAGATCCGAATATCAAGGAAGGCGACCTTGTTATCGTTGTGGAGCGGGCTCACGGAAAGGCGATTGCTATTG
>JAHIHJ010000435.1 GCA_018899795.1 Methanobacteriota archaeon | reverse complement strand
GATCACTCCTGCATCGGGTTTTGTCACTCCGATGGCAGCAATAGTGATAGGCGCAATTGCAGCAGTGCTGAGCTATTATGTAATGCTCCTGCGGATGCAGAGCAAAACAGATGAATCCCTTGACGTCTTTGCATGTCATGGCGTGGGCGGCACCTGGGGCGCTATCGCCACAGGGATCTTTGCCACAGCAGCAGTGAACTCTGCCGGTTCTGGCTTGATAGACGGCAACCCAGGACAGGTAGTTACACAGATAATCGCAGTTGCTGCGACCGGGATATATGCCTTTATTGTGACATACATACTTGCAAAGGTCATTGATGCAACGATCGGTCTGCGGGTAAAGGATGAAGAAGAAGCTGTGGGTCTTGACATTTCCCAGCATGCTGAGAAAGCGTATTCGTGAGGTGAGTAAAATGAAGAAAATCGAAGCAGTAATAAGACCGGAGAACCTTGAATCCGTGCGCGTTTCGCTTGAGGAAAAGGGCATTGTGAGCATGACAGTGCTCGAAGTGCAGGGACGCGGGCGGCAGAAAGGCGTGTGCCTTCAGTGGCGCGCCGGGGAATACTGCGTGGAGTTCCTTCCCAAGCTCAGGCTTGACATCGTAGTTTCTGATGATAAAGTGGAAACTGCAATAGAAGCAATAACCGCAGTTGCAAAGACAGGAAGGAACGGCGATGGGAAGATATTCGTTTATCCGGTCGAAGAAGTGATACGCGTAAGCACAGGTGAACGCGGAGAGGAAGCCATATAGGTCTGGCTTCCTTCTTTTTCTTTTATTTTTCGTTTTTTCATATTTCGATCAACCGCGAACTTTTCTAAACCACCAGTCCATCCTTTAACCTGATTATCCTGTCCGCCTTCTCGCCAATATCGGGCTCATGGGTCACCATAATGACGGTCTGGCCTTTTTCGTTCAATTCCCTGAAGAGATCAACTATCTGGTTGGCTGACTCTGTATCAAGGTTCGCAGTAGGCTCATCTGCAAGCAGGATGGCAGGTTCATTCGCCAGCGCCCGAGCTATCGCCACCCTCTGCTGCTGACCTCCTGAGAGCTCACTCGGATAGTGCTCAGTCCTGTCACCCATCCCCACAAGATCAAGGAGAACAGCCGCACGATCGATCTTCCGTTCATCCATTATCATAGGGAGCGCCACGTTCTCAACTGCTCTTAACTCCATGAGAAGGCTGAAGAACTGGAAAACAAAACCGAGTTTCCTGAGCCTGAAATCAGCTCTTCCGTTCTCATCAAGCGAGGAAACATCAATACCATCTATAATGATCTTTCCCGATGTCGGGGAATCCAGCAGCCCGAGCATGTTGAGCATTGTTGACTTTCCGCTCCCTGATGGACCCATGATAGCCACGAATTCACCGCTATCGATATTTAGGTCCACTCCCCGAAGAGCCGGGACCTCGATCTTACCCATATAATATATTTTCTTTACACCAGTGAGTTCGATCAAGTTCATCCACTCCATATCGCTTTAATGATATTCGTCTTAGCCGCGACCGAGGCAGGATAGATGCTTCCTATGATGCATGTGAGCAGTATGGCAAGGTCAGCCGCCATTATCGAGTTTATTGAGATCCAAGGGACTATGAGCAGTTTCATGCCGTATTCGGGCTCCATTACAATAGGGTTCTGCGCCATATAGTTTATGAGGACCAGTCCTATGACTGTCCCAAAAGCAGTCCCCAGAATGCCAATGAATAGCCCCTCTGCAAGATATATCTTGAGTATGGTAGAACCTCTTGCGCCTATGGCTTTTATCACGCCGATCTCCCGTATCTTATTCTTGACCGTAGTGTAAATTATGAGGCTTATGGCTATGGCAGCCACGAATATGGAGATAGCCGAGGTCATAAGGGATATTACCCCGAAAGTCTCGATCATCCCCGCCATCCCGGCTGAGATCTCCTGCCATGTCTTCACATTGGGAAGAGTGGTCTCTTTCTGGATGAGAGTCCTAATTTTTATCGAATCTTCGGGATCCTCAAGCCGTATGACTATGGTATTTGCTTCTTTTTTTCCGGTAAGTTCCTTGACCTGATCATAAGTGGTTATTATGGCATACCTGTCAAGGTCAAAAGTCCCGGTGCTGATAACGCCTTTTATTTTGAAATCTATGGGAGGGCGGTCAAGGTAATAGAGATGGACGGTATCCCCGACATCGACCTTTATAATTTCCGCAAGTGATGTGCCAATCAGAAGTTGATTTCTGTCCTTATCGTCAAGGAATTCACCCCGGTCAACAGTTGTTCCAAGCGTGGACGCCTTTTCCTCAAGCGAGGGTTTAATCCCGAATAATGCAATCCCTACTTTCTCTGTCTTTGATTCTATATCCACGCCTGTATTAATTCTTGGGGTGGCTCCCACAATACCTTTTATGCTCATAACTTTGGATAGCAGACTTTCAGATTTCGATATCTCTTCGTCGCCGGTATTGGGCTGTATCTGCAGATGCCCGATATAGACATCCACGCTGTTCCCTACGAACGCATTCTGCATCCCGTTGTTTAGCGCTGTCGTGAAGAGCGGACCCACGACCCCAATGGTTATGGCAAAGATGACCATCAGGGTCTCACGCTTTCGTTTTGACAGGTCTTTTACTGCAAGAAAGAACCAGGCTTTCATGGCGCACCGGGTTTTCTCCATTTCCAGACGTAAATAGCGCCAGCTATCCCCACGATGACAATTATTGCAGGAAGCAGGATACTGCTGTTCCCCGGGTTTACTATGAGGTCCAGTTCTCTCTGTATTTCATTTTCGCCAAAATCATCTTTATATGTTATCCTCAGGATGCCGGTTTTTTTTCCGCCCGTAGTCCCGTCCAGGGTGAAGATGGCATTAGAGTAATCATCTTTTTTTATCTCGCCAAGATAGGCGACCATGTCCCCCTCGATAGGTGATTCAAGTTTTGCAGTCACACCGCTAGCGTCCCCGGTTCCTGTATTTTCTATCTTTAATGTTAGGGTAAAAGGCTCTTTCTCTTTTATCCTGGCAGGCTCGGTAGTCTTTTTTGCAATATCAAGCTCAGCCCTTCCTGATGCCACCAGTCCAACAAGCCTTGTTTCGTTGTACTCTACACCTCTCTCGTCTGTGTACCTGAGAATAAGATCTATTGGATAGTTCTTAACATCCGCATCTTTTTCAAGAGAGAACAATATCTCAGAATCCCTTTTTTCTCCCGGGGGTATATCCCTGAATACACGCTCTGTATCAGAGGATAATGGTATCAGCGTTCTATCCCTCGGGTTAAGTATGAGCTTTAGCCATTTGATGCCGTTGTCCCCTATGTTCTCAAATGAAACAGCTATCTTGAACACTTCGCCCGGTTCCACAGCCGAGTTGTTGGAATTTACCTGGACGTTCCTGATCTGGATAAGCGTGTCGCCCTTTATCTCAAGCGTGATCTTTCCGCTGAATTCCTTACCTGAGTCATATAAAATAGTATAGGGCAGGTCGTATGTTCCCGATTTAGCGCTCCTGTCCACATCGATCTTGAAAACCACCTTATGCAAGTTCTTTGCATCAAGGGAAAAGTATGGAGTGTATTCGTTGCCCTGCCCTCCGCTTGCGATAAGGTATCCGGGATTGCTCATTTCATCGAGCTTATTATTATTATTTGGCGGTATGGAAGCAGAGAAAGGATATCTTATGAATAGATATATCCTGGCGCTGCTCACAGGCTCATCCATATTATTCCGGACCGCGAATTCCAGCCCAACGTTCCTGTCGTCCGGGGAAAGATGGGGGACCGATACCACTGTCGTTACTGAGAACGGCGTTTGCTCCTGAGCGCTGACCGTTGATACCAAAAGTGTCAGCAGAATTAACACATTCACTATTTTCATTATATTTCCTCCCTAATTTTTACTCCTCTTATTAATTTCAATATTTTTAAATGACATACTTTCCTGCATAAAATTGAGCGCCCCGTTAACGATATCATCCATCCGTTCCTGGGGGAACATTGCACACCTGTCCATGATTATGAGTGAAACGATGCCATGAACGTATGACCACAGGGAGAAAGCGGCTACATCAACATTGGTTTTTTTGAACGCTCCCGCTTCCATGCAATCTTCTATGTTTTTCCTTAGAAGATCATACGACCTTTTCCCTATGTTCCAGTCCTTTATTTTTTTCAGTTTCATTTCATTAATCGTCTTAATTGGCGCTCTCTTTATGAACATCAGATCATAGTACTCAGGATTTTCCATCCCGAATGAAACGTACATCCGGGCGTGCATGTGAAGCCTCTCTAACGGGTCTTTGATGGTGAGTGTTTTTAACTGCCTCCTGTACAGCTCTTCAAACCCTTCATAATGAAGGGTGTACAGTATCTCATCCTTATCCTTGAAGTACAGATAAATGGTCGCAGGGCTGTATTCGATCTGTTCTGCGATATTGCGTATCGTGATATTCTCGAAGCCCTTTTCAAGAAAGAGCTTCATCGCGGTATCAAGGATCAGCTTGCGCATCCCCTGCTTTTCCAGTTCTTTTCTTTCTTTTATTCCCATGATATGAACACTGCTTATTTAATGTATATTGATTATTTACTGAACACTGTTTAGTAATTCTTGATATATAAAGATATCGACTTCATCCAGAACCAATTTATTGACTTTTGTTAAGAGAGGGTGGTGACTCCACAATGATACGTCCTGGCTTCATGAAAGGACGATTTGATAAATTGTACTCAAAAGTCCCTGTTTCATTGAACGTATAACTCCATGATTCTTTTTTGTTCAGTGCCGGAGACATGAACCCCTTCCCTGTAATGATATACAGGGCGCTGTCCATGTTCGTCCACCGCACGGTAGTCCCTTTTGTCACATTATATTTAGAGGGGATGAATTCTGAACCGAAAATCTCAACATATACCGTAGCATTTTCCTGCACAGGGAATATTACGTGAGGCGGTATTGGTGTGGGAGTCAAATTCACAGTGTTATTTACTACCGGTTCGTTGTTATCGATACATCCTGCCAGCGCAGTCACTATTATCAAACACAGTACCCATCGTTCATACAATCAAATCACTCCACTTCGAGCATTATAAAATCTGAGCTTAACATCATCCACGATCCCGCATTCTTTTGCATATTTAAAATAAAGTTCAAGGCTCTCCACGCTATCGCTGTCAAAATCATAGTTCAGCGTGTGGAGATACTCACGCATGAAGCTGCAATCAATATTTTTCGCACTGCCTATGAAATTGGCGATCTCCCTTATGTTTTCATATGCGTATTCCTTTGACCGCAAGAGCGAATCAAGGACATGATCAACTTTATCCGGATGCTTCCGCGCGAAATCCTCTCTTACCACCCATAATGCGTACACCATTTTTTTCCCTGTCAACTTCTTCCATTCATTTCCCAGGTCAGCAATGATGCTGTAGTGACCGATGGCGTTTATGGCGCTGTCACCGATAAGCAGGGCAGCTTCACCTTGCTTGAGCATTTGTCCGATGTCAGTTCCGGGGCACTGTTTAATGTTCACGTTCACTCCATTTTTCCAGAGAATTATCTTTATCAATGTAGCTGAACTTGCAGTTGTCTCAGGGATGCACAGAGTTTGTCCTTCAAGGTCGGACAGTTCCATCTTCCCATTTGAACATATCAGGACGCTTTTTGTGAAATCATTTGAAGTGATCGAAAGGCGCGGCAGGATGAGAAGATCATCTCGCTTTGCATACATGATGGAAGAAATGGG
>JAHIHJ010000434.1 GCA_018899795.1 Methanobacteriota archaeon | reverse complement strand
TGTTACAAGATAATTTCCAAAAGAATATATAATTTTCCTAATGATGTATACTATTCAAAATCCAACAACTAATTTTTCTGCTTCATCCTGCTGAACGAGCATAAAAAATCTATTGTGTGAAGTCACTGACCTCGGATTGAAATCTGAAAGGCATCGGTATCGGTGCATGAGGTTAGCTAAAGTTCATTTGTTATTCTGAATCGTAATGAAAAAAGGGCACGAAACCAACAAAATTGTAAATACATATTGAAACAATTGATTTTGGCTTCTAAGCTCATACTTCTTGCATACAACCATGACCTTACATAACGTTCGTGGCACAAAAACAAAGTTGTGCCGCGAATTTTTAAAGGTAGAAAATGTTTCCTGAAACTTCGATAAGTAGCAAAGCTCATTGCTCTTTTTTTCTTCTTATTCCAGATATAATCAAACTGAACAGACCACAAACCACTCCAAAGATTAAACCTATTACAAGAATCATCTCAAGTGAGATCATGAGTGGCCATAAAGATAGGAATATATATTTGAACAAATCCGGTTGAAGCAGAATGGATACTATTAGAGCTATTAAGTAAGGTGTTGCACCAGTTGCTGCTCCAATCAGGAATTTGCTTTTTGTTCGCGTACCTGTTAGCGTTCCTGCGATCACACCTACAATGGGAAAAAGTAGGTAGAAAATCCAGTCTGTATCTAAAGAGGGTATCGAAATTTCCAGTATATTGATAAAAGATGGTATGCCAGACACCAAAAATACGGAATAAGCAACTAATGTAAGAAGCGAGGAAAAACCAAAACCTCTTTGAAGTTTACCATCGTATTTTTTTATTCTTAGAAATAAATTTACAAGTATTAAAGGAACTCCCAGCATTGAAAAATATATGTATTTTGTACCTTCATCTTTTTCTTCAATTCCATACTCATAAGCATACAATTGTCCAAATATGATCAAATATAACCTATTTTTATAGATATATGGAGATATTCCTCCCTTTCCACCTTTCCATAAAAGTTTTCCTGTATTTAGATCGATTGAATAAATAGAAGGTGAAGGGCCAGTAGTTACAACGTACAGTATATGATCAGAAATAACGAAAGGAAAAAACATCAGTAAACTTGAATCCAGAGTGCTTGAATATTCATCTATGGTCTCTCCATTCACTGTGTTTAGAACTTTGAAGTTCTCAGAATTAACGAACAATTTGTTATCTTTTATTGCTAATATGTTCCCATACAAATCCCCTACCCGTCTCTTCCAAACAGTTTCTCCTGTCGCTTGTGATACAGCCAATATATAATAACTATTGTTTTCATACAGTTTGTCAATAAAAAACAGGTCTTCGTAAGAAGAAGGATTTCCTTGAAAACTAATATTCTTGATCTCCCAGACAGTCTCCCCTGTTGTTAAATTGAGTGCAATCAAGTTGTTTTTATAATCTGTAAAATCTGGAGAAGAAGTGCCATAAGGAATCACTATATTTTTAGAAATAATTTGAGGATTCCTATCAAATATTGTATCTCCTGTGTGATTCTGTTGCCATTTCAAGTTACCATCCATATCAACAGCCATAACATGAAAGACATTATGGCCTCTGGGATTACCGCTTGAGTCAAATGCAGGAACATCAGGGACATAAATCCCATTTGTTACGATAAGCAAGGTGTCATTTAAAATACCAAGGTAGTATCTCACCACATAATCACTTTTTATGACTTCCTCAAGTTCAGTATATTCTTTTCTCCAGATCTCTTCTCCTGTCCTAGCATCTAATGCATAGAGACTTGGCGAAAATGCCCTGGCTGCATACAAAACACCATCCTTATAAGCCAATCCGGCGGACCAGTCCTTGCTCCACAGGAGCTTTCCATCATTCGCATCTATGGCTTTAAGTACCTCGTAGTTGGTATAAATGACATCAGAAGCAATGAGATCTATTGATTGAGGACAAATATCAGTAGAGGCAATACCTAATCTGGATGTCCAGACAACTTTTAGGGGAGGTTCTAAATCAGTCGCAGAGGAAACTTGTGCGAGAAGTAAAACAAGAAAGACTGCCAAACTAAATTTTATCCATCTCATTCCATATGCTCTATTTATCTGTATGTCCTTTTGTTGTTTTATCCTTTGTGCTTTTATTCGTGCCCAAATTTTAGTGCTACAATTGCAATAACTGTTCAAGAGGTCTAAGGATGCACAAAACCCCTATCGTTTTCAATAAAAGTATTTATAGACAATAAAGCCATCAAGCGCTGTATATTAAAGTACGGGGATATTGGCATGAGAAATGAAAAAAAGAATGGTGGTGATATAAAATGAAAAATGCAAGGTTAATAGCAGTAATTTTAGTCGCGGTTGTTGTCCTCGCAGGGATAGTCAGCGTTGTTTATTCTCCACGAAATGAAACCTCAAAGTCATCATCTATAACAAGGTCGCAGTCCTATGATAATAGTTCAAATGCAGAAATTCTTCTCTTTGTTGAGCGCATGTTGACTTTTCCGGGAACTTCTCTGGGAAAAGTCATCGCTATTCTCCCTGGCATGCTTCCTGCCGACTTACCCTTTGAAGTTCCTGTTCCAGATGGTTCTGAAGTTATAGGCAGCATGCTATTTTCAGAGGATAAATGTGAGCAGGTTCTGATCATCCTTGACGTGCCTCAAAAGCCGGGGAAGATTATCGAGTTTTATCGCAAAAACCTGAAGAAGGCTGGATGGACTGAGCCAGAATCTTATAATAAAATCTGGGGTTTTTCATCAATCCAATCAATGCCTCAAACCGCTGCTTTTTGCAAGCACGAACGAGAAGGTCCTTCTCTGGTGATAAGTGTA
>JAHIHJ010000433.1 GCA_018899795.1 Methanobacteriota archaeon | reverse complement strand
TAAACCTATATTATCATAAATCTCTTTGAAAACTTCCGGCGAATAATCGCTATAATGCCTTGCCAGCACACTTGCCGGGACTCTACCGCTAAAGGCGATATGTTCTTTCATCTTTTTTGTTGATCTTAATGACGTTGATCGTCTTCCTGCCCCAATCAATCATATAAACAATGATCAAGTCTGGTTCTTTCGCCGCGCCTCATCTTTTTATCTATATCAAGGATCTCTGCCATCTCCCTGTCGCTAACCTTCTCTTCAGGGATAAGGGCGGTTCTAATCAACTCTACTTCATGTCGGAGAGTTCTTATTTCATCATATATGGAATTTAATGAAGCTTTAGATTGTGGCAATTCAAGACCTCCAGATAGTCTATATTTATAGCCGTACTTTACTTAAACCTAACTTATTTATTTTAATAGAGGCGATTTATACTGCTATCATAAAAAATATGAGCGCCGAGGAGGAGATTTGAACTCCTGCTGTGCGTAGCACAACTGGTTTTCAAGACCAGCGCCTTAGGCCGCTTGGCTACCTCGGCTCGTATTTCCTGCGAAATGGTCGGCATTGCTTATTAAGATTGCCTACATGAAAACATTTAAAACTGATAATAAGAATTGATGGCTCTATTCAGATCAATACCATAGAGGCAAAAAATGAGGAAATTATTACTTGTCTTATCAAAAGACCCATATACCACAGAAACTCCCGATCTCGTGCTTGATATCGGGCTCAATGCAAAAGAAAAAGGGAACGAAGTCGCTCTATATCTCGTTGAGGATGGCGTGACCGCAGCAAGGAACGGCGAATTCGGGAAGAGGCTCACAGCAGCGCATAAAAAAGGCATAAAAATATACGCTGATGATAAAGCCGTACTTTCACGGTCGCTTACTGGCAAAATGGTGGGCGGTGTTGAAATAAAAGAAATAGGCGCGCTTCTTGATTTCATTATGAATGACTTCGATAGCGTAACATGGTTTTAGGTGATAACATGACAGGAAAACAGCTTACTATCGTATCTATAAACGGTCCATACAGGGACGAAGGCGTGTTCACAATGATGAGGCTGGCTCACGCAGCAAAGGAAAAGGGCATCACGGTCAATTTCTTCAATTACCTTGACGCCACAGTTATTGCCCACAGGGACCAGGCGCCAAAGGAGTTCCCGCCCATAGAGACCATTTTCGGGACTATCGTCAAAAAAGGAATAAAAACGCCCAAAGCAGATGCAATAGCATGCATAAAATGCACGGACGCCCGCGGTGTAACAAAACAGCAGACAGAAGGCGTCATAATCGGCGGGTTATATGACCTTGCAGAGTGGACAGCAGAATCAGATAAGACCATACTATTAGGGTGAGACCATGAGCAAAAAAGTAAATATCATAGTAACACAGCCCCCATACGGGAAAGAAGATGCATTTTCAGCAATACCAATGGGATCTTCCCAGGTCGCTGCCGGAAACGAGGCTTCGCTGATATTCGTTAGCGGTGGAGTGCATTCAATAGTTAAAGGACAGAAGACAGGTTATGGTGACTCTGCGGTCTGGTTCAAGGACGTGCCGTCAGTGGAAGCCGAAATAACCAGGAACATTGAGACCGTGAGCTTCTTTGCACTTGACAGCGACATAGAGAAGCGCGGCATAAGCGACAGCGAGATAATCAGCGGGATAAAGAAACTCTCACTTGATGAACTGACTGATAAAATTCTTGAGGCGGACGTAAACCTGGTATTCTGATGACGGAAATAGTACCTGACGACAGGCTGGATGTGCGCGGCGAATGCTGCCCGTACCCACTTCTCCTGACAAAGAAAAAAGTTGAGTCTCTAAAAAGCGGCGAGATACTTGAGGTAACAGCCGACGACCCGGTGGCGCCCCAGAATATAGATTCCTGGGCGAAAAAATCAGGGAATAAACTGCTTGCTGTCAGGCAGGAAGGGAACATTTTTAAGATACTTGTCCAGAGAAATTAGAAATGAATTGTAATATTCAGGCAAACTTCATATACAAGCACACAATAAATTACCTTATAAATCCAAAATACTGAGGTATCAATAATGACCCTGCTCAAAGAAGCAACCATAGAAACAATAAAACGATTGCCTGATGAAAGCTCATTGGAAGATATAATGTATGAGATAGACTTTGTCGCTCAGGTTCTCGAAGGACTTAAGGATGCTGAGAAGGGAAAGCTGCTTACTACCAAGGAGCTTCTTGACAGAGTCGAACAATGGGCAAAATAAGATGGGCAGAAAAGGCAAGCAGCAATTTACAGGCGATCCATGATTATATTGCTAAAGACTCCAAAACATATGCTGCACGTTTCATAAAATCCCTTATCAAAGCAACTGCAAAACTTGAGCAAATGCCACGCTGTGGGCGCATAGTTCCAGAGCTTGAGGGTTATGGATTTAGAGAGGTCATTTTCCAGAATTACAGGATTGTTTACCGGGTTGTAGAATCCAGCGAGGATATCGAAATACTTGCTGTTATGCATAGTGCTCGTGAAATAAATAAGGCTGTTCGCAAGCAGTGGGAGCTTAATTGAGAACATCGTAATCGAACTTTTCGATGTTCTTAATGAAATAGGATGGAACGCTGGGGTTGTTTTTGCTCCTTTGGATATATCTCCTGTGTAAATGCTTTTTTAAATCTCTCAACCTTATCATTTTCCTCTACTATTACACTTCTCAACCCTAAGCCTTACCCGTCGATTCCCCCAACACCACCCCCGTAGCAATAAGATGCGCCAGCCGCAGTGGCTCTGGGATATTGCCATGAGTAGATGTCATCCTGACGATCTGGATAGCGTTCTCTTTATCGATGCCGCATAACTGGATGAACACAGG
>JAHIHJ010000432.1 GCA_018899795.1 Methanobacteriota archaeon | reverse complement strand
GTTAGCGCGGGCGATCGCCTGCATCAGTGTATGCGCCTTAAGAGGTTTATCGAGATACAATGTGGCAAGACTTGGAACATCAAAGCCTGTCAGCCACATGGCGCAGACAATTGCAATGCGAAAAGGATGTTCTTCTTTCTTGAAAGCCATATCGATATCGATGCGCTTTCCGTCTTGCGTCTCAAATCCCTGCTTGATCAACTGGCGGTGGGGAGTTATGTCCAGATCCCACTTGCGAAACTTTTCCATTTCTCCCTGTTCCTCGCTGATCACGACAGCCATTCTTGTTGTTTTCATCCAGTCGATCTGGCGGCGCCGGTATATCTCATCCTGATCGTCCTGTGCTTTCGAAAGCGCCTTTTCAAGTTCAATAAGGCGCTGCTGCCAGTAGCGGTCTATCAGGTCGTACATCCGGACGCAGGTTATCTTGTCTATGCATATCAGCATGGCTTTGCCGTTTTCCCACTGTGTGGAGTAGTGCCTGACAAAGTCCGCAGCTATCTGGTCAAGACGCTTCTGGGCAGTGATAAGGTGATATTCCCGCTTGAGTTCTTTCTCAAGTCGCTGCGATACATTGATGTCCTCTATCTCGATCTGTTCAAGCTTTTGCGCGATGCGTTCGTTTATTTCAGTTGTGGCAATGCCCAGCTTTTCTCCGCGCGCATCGTAATAGAGGGGGACTGTCGCCCCGTCCTCTACTGCCCGCTGGAAATCATAGGTTGAGACATAATCTCCGAATATTCGTCGGGTGACTTCATCATCCTTGAAAAGGGGGGTTCCTGTAAAGCCGATAAAACTTGCCTCTGTCAGAGCATCGCGCATATTGCGCGCAAAAATACCATTTTGAGTCCTGTGCGCTTCATCTGTTATGACTATGAGATCGTCCCTGTCTGAATATGGATCATCATCAGAAATTTTCTTGTTGAATTTTTGAATAAGGGTGAATACATAGGCTTTGTGTTCGCCAAGCATCTGCTGCAGGTGTTCACCATTTTCTGCGCGGCATGGGTCTTTATCGTTGTCCACCAGTTTGCAGCCTGCAAATGTCTTATATATCTGGCTGTCCAGGTCATCGCGGTCTGTGCACACAAGGAATGTGAAGTTGCCGCCAAGCTTTCTGTGAATTTTTTGCGTGAAGAAGACCATGGAATAGGATTTGCCCGCGCCCTGCGTGTGCCAGAATATTCCAAGTTTGCCTTTGCGAACTTTGCGTTCTATCACGGATTTAATGGCGCGGTTCACGCCCAGGAATTGATGGTTGCGGGCAAGGATTTTTACAAGTTTGCCTGTGCTGTCATCGAATACGATGAAGTTCTCGAACATATCCATGAAATTATGTTTGTCGCAAATACCTTTGAGCAGGGTTTCCATGTCAACCACACCTGATTCTGTTTCTTCCAGCCGCTTCCATTCAAGGAAATGCTTGTACTGGCTGGAATATGAGCCAAGTTTTGCCTCCACGCCGTTCGCAATCACTATAATGGCGTTATGATGGAAAAGATGCGGCACAGTATCCCTGTAATCGGACAGGTTCTTTTCGTATGCTGCCTGCAGGTTTTTATGGACGTTCTTGAGTTCTATGAATAGCAGTGGAATCCCGTTAACAAAACCCATGATATCCGTGCGGCGCCGGTAGAGCGCGCCCTTCACCCACAGTTCGCGCACAGCTAAGAAGTGATTCTCTTCAGGATGCTCAAAATCAAAGACCTTCAGACGCTGTTTGATTAAGTCTCCTTTTTCGTCACGGTACTGCACCAGCACTCCATCCTTGAGTAATGCGTATTTGTCCTGGTTGATCTGCAGGACGGACTGCGTGGCTGGAAATTCCACGATCTGGCGGACTGCATCCTGATACGCCTGCTGCGGCAGGTCGGGATTGAATTTGACCAGCGCCGCCTTGAGGTAGCGCGTAAGCACCACTTCGCTGTCATTCTTGCGACCGAGAGTGCCGTAAATCCCGAAGGTTTCTTCATTATAGGCATACACTGCATCCCAGCCCAGCTTATCATGAAGATAATCTGATGCGGTCTGCTGTACGAGTGTGTCCTCGGTCATTTTATTCATACTGTGATCTCTCCATTCATGAGGCGCGGGAGAAGGATGTCGCGGGCCTGCTGTAATTTGTGAATCTGAAAACTCAGAATCTCTAACTGGGATGTGATTGATTTAATTATGTCATTAAAATTTTCGAGTAATAATAGTGGAGGAATCATAATTTTATATTTTTTAAGCACTTTCCAATCAGCCCTTGGCATTTTTGAGCCTTCTCTTACAGTTTCAGAAGTAACTGCAACAAAATGATCACTGGATACCACCATCAATAAAAGGTGAGCAAGTTTTTGGTTCTTACTTCTAATTACAATTGCATCAGATGAAGTTATTCCATCAGTAAATGTCAATCCAACTTTATGAAAATATGGACGTATTTTTCCGAAAAGGATATCTCCTTTACGATATTTGAATTTATTGCTTGTTACTTGTTCTGATTTACCCCATTCCATCAATGTAATCGATTTGCGCGGCATGTGTTCCAAACCAATGTAAGGAGTATCCGATTTGACTTGCTCAGGTTTTACTGTTTCCCGAATATCGCTACATATATCCGACAATTCTAATGTCTCCCACCCCTCCGGCACTCCATCGATGATCCTGACATGTTCATGCCCCGGAAAGCGCAGATGGACAAACCACTCCCTGTAGAGCAGCCGCGCCGACTGCTCCAGAAGCTGAATGCGGCGGTGGTTGTTTTCGATGAGGGAGTCGTATGCAGAAATAATCGAAACAATCTTCTCTTGTTTTTCGTATGGGGGAAGAGGAACAGGCAATTTTCGAATTATTGACAGATTTATTAAGGGCACTGCTCCACCATTATTTAATCCTATAATATGTCGATTCATTTCTCTTGTTGTTAACCAGTAGTAAACAAAAACTGGATTTGCTTTTGAAGTATCAATCCTTACTCTAAGTTGTTTATTTGAAATTATATATTTTTCGAATTTTGTATTTTCTGGGATTAGACCGACTTGTCCAATAGTTCCAGCAGCAGTAAATATGATATCATCTTTTATAGCTCCACAATTTTTAAACTCTGAGGCTTTCTCCTCGGTTAAAAAAACAAAACCTTCATCAATAAATTTTTCTCTACCCACAGTAAGGTTATTCCCCCTGATTACCGGAACTCCTTCTTCCACAAAAAATCTGCTGCCAATATTTGATCCAAAAGGCCCAGAAACAATAGAGCCTTTTTCGGGGCGAGCGAGTTCTTGCAGTTGAACCATAGGCCAGTTCATACCTCCACCCCCTGAAAAGTCACATCATAAAAAAACCTCGGATGAACACAGATATACGCAGATACCTTCCCGTCAGTTGATTTTGTGCGAGAATCACTACGATAGAACGCGGATTTCGCGGATGGCGCGGATTTACACGGATCAGTGAACATCCGTTTGATCCGTGTCATCCGTGTGCTGCGTCGTGGTGCTTCTACTCGCTGGGTCCTCTTCCCCTCATTCATGAATTCTGCCCCGCTGTTGCAGAACTTCTTCATTGCCCGATTGGCCATGATAGCATCGACGCGGATCAGCACAGATTGAAATATCTTTGATATTGAACTATACTTTTCAGCTAAACGTATGAAAAAAAAACCGCAGATAAACGCAGATGAACGCAGATTTGCTGCATGGGATATTTGTTCATTGCCTTCATTGTGTTTCATCAAATATTTCCAAATTCTCTGGATTATTGAGATACCATTTTCTTCCAGCTTTTTTTAATATTCCAGTTATTTGAATCTGATGCGAATCTCTATGCGCATCAATAGCTAATCGATATGATTCATCATTAAGTTTTACATCTACCGGTTTAGTTTCTCCTTCTTCATCAAATATTAACATTCTAATTGTGTTGTCTTCTTCAGTTGGTATTCTCTTTAGTTGGAAAACATAACCCTTCAATGTAATTCTTTCTTCAGGATTCTCTCCTTTCAGAATCTCTGATGCCTCAATCAAATATCCTTTTGATGATGGCTGTAACATAAAGTTTGTATGAATATTATCTTGAATCGCCCAAATTGGCTCAAGATTCGCAGAAATATCTATGGCATTGCCAAGCCCAATTTCAATAATATCCACTAATGCATCGCACATATTTGCATTTAGTCCTTCATGATAATGATTAACGATCGGATCTGAGCTTTCTTCTTTAACAGATTGATTGACATTTTCAAGTCCATTCAATATACGAACTATGGTTTTCCTGCCCAATGGTGGTTCGAGCGGAATAGAATTCATTTCCAAATCTAAATCTCTTGTTCTGGGTCTCTGTAATCTACATTGGATATTTGCAATATAACTGCCATATTGACTTTGCCCAATTTGATAACTCTTGATCAAACTAACCGCTTCTTTATATCTTCGCGGAAAACTCTTTTGCGGCGAAAGTTCTGCGCATGCACTATAAATCAGAAAATCATTTATACTCTGATATAAACCAATTCCATCTGTTATTGGAATATTTCCCATTTTTGTAGTCAGAGTTGAAATACGGAATTTGAGTAAATCACCGAAACTTAAAACCTGAGTCAATACATCTTCAAAACTTCGTTTTTCAAAAAATGAAATGGACTCTATTGCGATTTTTACAATTCTTTCATAATCAACTAATTCTCTTTTTGAAGGTATTAATATATCAAAATATTCCTGTCCTTGAATCGGTTGGGGTGATCTAAATTTTAATACTTCTTCACGCCCAAATTGTTCCTGATTCCAACCTCTGTCAGTAAGGTAATTTTTCAAATTCGAAACGCTTACCTGTTCTATAGGATAGTTCTTCAGAGATATATTCTCATTCATAGAGCCTCCCCATTTTTGATGCGTTCCATTATAGAAGTTAAAGTCAAATCCGTGAACATCTGTTCTTTTGGTATCTTTATTCTCTGTGTTGAACTATTTGTCGACTCAGGTTTTCCTCGGAGAGACATCCAATAACCACAATATTTTAAAGTGGTGCAATTATCATGAACCGATAGCCAATCATCATCATTGCTTGGCATGCAATATAAAACAAGTATTGCTGGAATACCACGATTTTCCATGATTAATGAATTATAATTTTTGACATCAAGATCATAAACAATACAATTATCCGGGTCAGAAGTTGTAAAATTATGGGATGCTTTTGCTTGAATACATAGTCTATATCCAGTGTCTATTCTATTATTACCAATTTGCTCAACTATACCAACTTCAATATCAGTTCCATAATCTTGAGGACGAAAACACATAAAACCTGCTTTTGCAGCTACTGCTGAAATATATGCAATGCTTAGATTTTCCTGACTATGCTCTCTTGGCAAACTCATATATGTCTTTCTTATCTTCTGATATCTTATAAACGTTACTATTTATCTATTAATATTATTATTCATATACCATAGTATTTGTTTTTAAGGTGATTAGCTAATGATTCACAGAATTACAATCATATCCTGTCCATCCTGTCGATCCTGTCTGAAAAATCACATCATAAAAAAACCGCGGATGAACGCAGATAAACGCAGATACCTTCCCGCCAGTTGATTTTGTGCGAGAATCAGTACGATAGAACGCGGATTTCGCGGATGGCGCGGATTTACACAGATCCGATCGAATAACTGAATATTGCATCATTCTTGCTCAGCCCCCTCCAGCCTCTTTGCCACCTCATCAACCTCCCGCACAAGTTCATCTTCAGTGGGCAGGTAAAGTTTATATTTTGAAGCGAAAATCCGGGTATTATTCTCAGGCAGCGTATAACGGACGATAGTCTCTTTCTTATCATGGCAGAGAATAATGCCGATCGTTCGTTCTTCATCCTTCGCCCTGACCTCCCGGTCAAAATAATTCACATACATCTGCATCTGACCCAGATCCTGATGAGTAAGTTTGCCGATCTTCAGGTCTATCAGCACAAAACTATGGATCAGGCGGTTGTAAAACACAAGATCGACATAGAAATGATCCGCGTCCAGTGTGATGCGTTTTTGACGGGCAACAAAAGTAAAACCCTTTCCAAGCTCAAGCAAAAAGCTTTGCAGATTATCGATAAGAGCACTCTCAAGCTCTTTCTCGGTATATTCTGCCTGTTCATGCAATCCCAGGAATTCAAGCACATACGGATCTTTTACCAGATCGCGAGGAGACTCAAGGAGTTGCCCCTTCTCAGAAAGTGCCTTTACCTTTTCCTTATTCCGGCTCAGTGCCAGACGCTCGAAAAGTAGAGAGTTTATCTGTCTATCCAGTTCCCGCACAGACCAGTTTTCAGATTCTGCCTCTTTTAAATAAAAGTTCCGCGCCTGTTCATTATCAAGACGCATAACCAGAGTATAATGTGACCAGCTTAATTTGGCAGACAGTGTCTGCCGATTTTTGAAAGCGATGTAAAAAGTTCTCATGTTCCTGAGATTGCGAACTGAAAAACCCTTTCCGAACTCGGTCAATAGCTTTCTGGATAAAGCCATCAATGTTTCTTCACCATATTCAGCTCGAGCCTCGCCATGCTGTTCATCCTCAACGATCAAACGTCCCACCTCAAAATATGCATGTACCATTGCAATATTTACTGCATGTGAAACACTCCTTTGCGCATCGAGCAATACCCGCCGGATCTGGTCATATAAAATCTGAGTAGAATTATCTATCGTGATAATATCCTTTCCAGTCATAAACACACACCTTCCAGTGAAAAACCATTATTTATCAACATCGATTCGCGACGCAATGAGTCGCAATATTGAAAAGTCACATCATAAAAAAACCGCGGATGAACGCAGATAAACACAGATACCTTCCCGCCAGTTGATTTTGTGCGAGGATCAGTACGACGATAGAACGCGGATTTCGCTGATGGCGCGGATTTACGCGGATCCGTGTAAATCCGTTTGATCTGTGTCATCCGTGTGCTATTTAGCGTTTCATTTTCGTGTTTGAAAGCCGGAAGTTTTGAATCCAAGCTTTGCGGTTTTCCATCTTTGGAATATTGCTGAAAATCCCGTTCAATAAATCTGCGTTCATCTGCGGTTCGGTTTCTCTATATCCCCTGACAATCATTGGCAGATTGTATTTTTTGCGTGCAATTTGAATGCAATTTGCGTGCAAGTTATTCATTCTGCGCTTCATATCCCCAGCTCCTCAAAATTCTTTGCGATCGTCCCGGCAAGCTCCACAGCTTCAGTATTCAGATCCTGCAATTCCACATGAATATCGCGCAGTGCTTCCTCAAAATCAAAATCCTCATCTTCTACCTCAGGAACCACGCCCACATAGCGCCCTGGAGTCAGGCTCCAGTCATTTGTTTCAAGCTCTTTTCTATCAACGAGCTTAACAAGACCCTCAACATCCCGAAGCTTTGCCTCAGGGAAGCGCTCCTGCAGCCAGTGCGCCTGTTTGTGGAAGTAATGCACCTTCTTGAGCTGCTCGACTGCCTCTTTTCGGGATTCATCAAGCGCCTTGCGACCGCTGCTTGTTTCGCGGCTCACCCAATGTTCACTCCCTTTTGCTTTCAGCTCATTTTCGCATATATCGATAAGCCGACTCACCAGCTTGAATAAGAGGTCAACCTGCCTCACAAGATCGCGGCTCTGCTCAGAAAGCGGCGCGAGCCTTTGCGCGCTCTGGCGCAATCCGCCATTATCCCGCGATGAGGATTTCCATGCAGTTGCAGCTTCATCAAGCACCTTTTTGTATGTTATGTCATCATTTATGAAAGTAGTCCGGGCGCCTCTTAACTCCTTCAGGGTTTCGGCATGAGCGGCGTCATCAGGCAGCTTCTTAAGGAACGGCTCAAGTTTTTCCAGTAAATTAGCCAGCTTTTGAATGAAACCCTCAACCTGAGCGCCTGAGTTTTTCGCCTCTGTAATTGTGGTATCGAGGTACTCCTCAACCAGTTTCAGGAAACGCTCTTCCTGACCGCGATATAACCAGACGATACTTGTAAGGTTCTTTCGCTGCTCATGGCTAAAATCATATATCTTTCGCGTGACTTTACGATAAACATTACGCGCATCAATCATCAGCACTTTGTCACGTATCTTATCAGGCTTACCTCTGTCCAGGAACCATAGCTCACAGGGCACAGTTCGAGTGTAGAAGAAGTTTGAGCGAATAGACATCATCGCATCGACATACCCTGTCTCTATCAGCTTCTGGCGTACCTTTGCTTCACCGCCGCCTGCGCTTGAAGCCTGGGAGGACATCACAAAGCCAGCCCTTCCCTTCTCGTTCAAGTAGCTGTAGAAATAAGAGATCCACAGGTAGTTTCCATTTGATACAGCCCCTTTTTTATTCACGCCCGGCAATCCGAAAGGAAGACGGGAATCATTCTTGATCTTCTCAGCATCCACTTCATCCACATTGAACGGAGGATTTGCCATCACGAAATCTGCCTTGCCAAACATCTGGTGCGGATCTTCATAATATGTGATCGCCTTCTGGATATTGCCTTCCAGACCATGCACAGCCAGGTTCATCTTAGCAAGGCGAATAGTAACGGGATTTTTCTCAAGACCATAGAAAGTAGCTTGCTCAGTCGGGTTCTTATGTGACAATTCCATAAAATGAGAACTTTGTACGAACATGCCCGCTGTACCGATAGCGGGATCAAGCATCCTTCCATG
>JAHIHJ010000431.1 GCA_018899795.1 Methanobacteriota archaeon | reverse complement strand
CGATGTTGGGTGGTTTTACTCTATCAATGCTTATCCTGCATCGGAATAAGAAAAGAACAAACCGCAGATAAACGCAGATGAACGCGGATTTGCTGCATCAAATCCAGCGTATCTTATCTGTTCGTGGGATTTTATGATATTGGTGTTATTATTTTAGAGGATAGCCATATTGCATTAGATTTTCAAAAACCGTAGCATTAAATCTGCGTTAATTTGCGTTCATCTGCGGTTAATTAATGTGTATATTATAATTATTATTTGATAAATCCCCGGCGCCCGCCCGTGTAAAGCAGCACATGCCCGGCAGGATAACCAGCAGGCTCAGGCAGGGTTCAGGTAATTTCTTTTATTAAACACCAGCAGCGCAGAACGTGCGCATCAATAAAAATATCTGGACAGGAAATACAAAAAAAAGAGATGTGCTGGGTCTGTGCCCAGCCTGTTCGATCGATGTTGGGTGGTTTTACTCCAATCAATGCTTATCCTGCACCGGAATAAGAAAAAAACAAACCGCAGATAAGCGTACTATTAACACTTTCGGTCAATATTATCTGAACGGCGCTGGGGTGCGACCCCAGACCCCGGTGAGGCGCCGCCGCTGGCGGAGTTTAACTTGAGATCAATAGTTGCATATAATCACAACACTCCATACTTGCATGAAATAAAAAAATAGTATCCACTATCGGTTTGTCTGGTCAGTTACCCTTTCAATAGACTGCGCTTAATTAATTCATATATTATAATTATTATTTGATAACTCCCCGGCGCCCACCCATGTAAAGCAACACCTGCCCACCAGCATGACCAGAAGGCGCAGGCAGGATTCAAGTATGTTCCTGATGAAGGTTTTGACAGGATTTACAGGATGGAAGAAAAAAATTATCATGTTGATCTGAGATAGCATAAGCAGGTATCATACACAAAGGATTAATAATAAAGTGCTTATATCAATTGTAATGAACAATATCCAGAAGACCGAAGATTGGATGATGATCGCAATAGATGATCATAGCGATGCAATAGCTGATTTCAAGGATGGGAGATATCCAAGCAGCGTGTTTCACGCTCAACAGTGCACAGAGAAAGCATTAAAAGCGCTGTTATCTTTTTTTGGGTTTGCTCACGAAAAAACACATTTCCCTTCAGACATACTTGGTGAAAGTATTCTGAATGATCCTGAAATATCCTCAAGGTTCCAATTAGAAAAAGAACAAATTCAGTTGATGTTGAAAGTGACCGAATTGGCTTCTATCATAGAAGGTCAGAGAACAATGCCGAGATATGGCTGGGAAACAAGAGACAGAATTATTAAACCGTCAGAGATTTATAATGAAGAAAAAGCGGATGAAATTATCAGATATAGCATTGAAATATTGAATCTGCTTTCTCATTTCTTTTCTTCAATAAAAACACAAAAAATGGTTGAACTTGCAGGGGAAATTCGCAAATGTTTGAAGAAATAATCGAGCAATATATTTCGCAGATAACTGAAAAATTCGACATAAAAGGCATTATCTTATACGGGTCGGTCGCAAGGGGTACTGCAAAAAAAACAAGTGATATCGATCTAATAGTTGTAGCCTCAGGACTGCCTGAACTTAGAGATAGATTCAATTTTGTCGGGATTAAGAAACCCTCAAGGTTAGAAGCTATATGGATGACGCCTGAAGAATTATCAGGAATGGTGGATGCCAAAACCGGCTTCGTCATGGATGCCCTGCTTGAGGGAATATTTTTGAAAGACGATGGGACGATCATGGCTGCGAAAAAAAGACTTGAAGAATCACTTAAGAAACTCCATGCTGTAAAACTTTCACACGGATGGTTCATACCACGAAACAGCCTGAGCGAGGTAATATCTTTTCATTGACAGGATTTACAGGATCGACAGGATACGATTTTAGTGGTCAATCCTGTAAATCCTGTCGATCCTGTCCAAAAAAATAGGGGCAGGGATGATCGAAAACAGAGTCTTTTATGAAAATGAAAAAATAATAAGAAAAAATCCAAAATAGTTCTCTTTATTTCGGCTTTGACACTGTGTTGATCTTCAATACAGGATACAGCAGGCAGTAAGCAAGCGCCGTAGTAATAAGCATCATCACGCCTCTACCTTCCGTTTGACTATCTTGAGTCTGATGCCTCCAGGCTCGGTTTCGATAGGCAGCTTGAAATTCGAATTAAGGTGATAGAGATCTGCAATCACTTTTGGAAGTCGAATAGATATGCTATTACCCGATTTATATACAGTCGCCTCAACACCTTTTTTCAGTGCTTTGAAGTATTTGACGATGTTATCCACATCTTGAGGATCGCTATGTTCATTACCGCACTCGCACCGCCAGCCATGTATAATAAACCCTTTCAGGTTAATATCCTCCACTGTATTCATTTCTTTTCCACATATATTGCATTTATGCATCTTATTCACCTCGCATTATTTTCAATTTTTCTTTGGGATACTTCTTTACCATTTTCAAGTAATTCTATTATCTGATGTATTTCAATTCCGAGTTCTATCATTTCACCATCGGCATTTCTGTTATGGTCAGGAATTAATGGCTTATTTTTCCATGTTATCAAGCCATATCAACCTCATAATGTATAAACATAATTCACTATATGTATATACTTTTCTGTTATCCACAGAAGTATACTCCGATCCGTGCGCATCCGTGTCATCCGCGCAATCTGTGTTCTATATCATTTGACCCAGTTTATACTCTGAGATGGATTGGAGTGGATGTAATAAAATGAACTTGAAAAAAATATAGAGAAAAACAACGAACTAATGCGAACTGAAACGAACTCCAGCAGCGTGAGTTCGTATAGAGTTCGTGCGAGTTCGTTGTTAATTTTTTGGGACCAGTGCACAAAGATCATCTTCTCTGCGCTCTCTGTGAACTCTGTGGTTATATCAACAAAACAGTATATATAGCACTGCATAAATCCCCGGCGCTCCGCCCATGTAAAGCACCTAATGCCCGGCAGGATAACCAGAAGGCACAGGCAGATTCAGGTAAGTTCTTTTATCAAACACCAGCAGCGCAGGACGTACGCATCAATAAAAATATCAGAACAACAAATACAAAAAAAAAGAGATGTGCCGGGTCTGTGCCCAGCCTGTTCGATCGATGTTAGGTGGTTTTACTCTTTCTTGATCTTCCTCTGCTGGAAGAAGAATACAAGACCGAGGACTGCTGCTATGGGGATAGCGACTGTGGCGAACTCAGGAATCGGGTGAGCAACGGCTTGAACTTGGGCTGTTAATGAAGCGGTTGTATAGCCATCTCCATCCTCATATGTCACTATATAAGTAAGTACATATACACCATTTAAACCTGCTGTATTTGTCAAATCTACATTCCAAGATTTATCGGAAATCCATGGTGTTCCACTATTATTATTATAGTTTCCTGGGTTGCCATCGATTGCAATGTCTAATCCTGCTGGAGCTCCTGATACTGTAATGTCATAAACATCTACTCCCGTGGGTATTGAACTAAAAGTCGCTACTTGAGTCCTCGTCTCAGTTGCAGGGATTATTACTCCACTATTAGTTACGTCTAAATGGTATGTATAAATTGCCGCCGCAATCCTGTCAGCGCCATCATTACCGCCAGCGCTGCGGTTATCATTACTATTTTATTTTTCATATTTATTATCACTCCTTAACTACTTACTCAACATTCACGCCACCATTGGCTCATGAGCAAATATAATATTCAACACTACTCCCCAATATATAAATTTATCGCTGTCCAAATATTTAAAAAATGATACTTATACTTATAATTATCATTCATAAAACCGCTGCATGGAAGCATGGCTTTATTTTCTGACCGAAATTTACGCTATCAAAGGGCATTTTCAACAGCGGCGGACGGTGGGGGGGGGCGGGTGAAGTTGAGTCGAATAAGAAAGAGAGATGTGCAACTTCTTGTGGCGGGTTAGTCTTTTCAAAGATTTTCCAAAAATTCCTCCAATGAAATCCCCGCTTGATTTAAAATACTTTTTAGAGTTGTTTTCTTAACTGCTTTTCTACCAGATACTGAGGGAAGTTTAGGCACAGGCGACTTCCACTTTAAAGACCTCAGTGTAAGAACGAGCTTGCTCCTGTGTGACTTCAAGAACCAATTGAATTGCTTCTTTAATATTTTCTAAAGCATCTTCTCTTGTTTCCCCTTCACTTATAGCCGCGGGAATTTCAAGACATTGGGCAGTATATCCACCTTCATCAGATTCTTCCAGTTTTATTGTGAATTGCATGTTTCATAATTGGTTTTGTAGTTATTTAAATGATCTCATAGATATTTTCGTAAACACAAAGATTAAAAACAATGGTATTTATAAAGAATACATGGATGAACCTGAAATCAGAAGAACCACAAATAGAAGTTGAAATAAAAAAAATAAAGCAATTCGGTGATAAGAATGTTAGGTTTATTATATTATATGGTTCATCAGTAAAAAGAAAGCTTACAGACATGTCTGATATAGACCTTGCAGTTTTTTATCAGGGCACCAAAAAAGAAAGATTTGATTTCAGAAAAAAAATTCTGGGCAGAGTAAACAACAGATTCGATATCCAGACATTCCAGGATCTGCCACTCTACATACAAAATGATATTATATCAACAGGTAAAATAAT
>JAHIHJ010000430.1 GCA_018899795.1 Methanobacteriota archaeon | reverse complement strand
CTGATACTTACAAATATTTCCAAGAGCCACTTTATGTTTATTCGCTAAAAGATGGAATAAATGATGGTTTCTTAACTCCTTTCAAGGTCAGAAGAATTAAAACAACTATGGATGATTATATTTATACTTCTGATGATAGAATTCTTGAAGGGGAGGTTGAATACGGAAAAATTTACACTGGAGCTGACTGGAATAGAATCATTGAGATTAAAGTAAAAGAAGAATATAATATACAATTACTTTTAAAAGAGATCAATCAAAATGAAAAAGCTATTATTTTTTGTGCTAACCAGGATCATGCGCTTGCGATCAGGGATTTAATCAATCAACATAAGAAAAGCAAAGAACCTAATTACTGTGCGCGTGTTACTGCCAATGATGGGAAACTTGGCGAGCAATATTTGGCAGAATTCAGGGATAATGAAAAAACGATCCCGACAATTCTTACTACCTCGCAAAAGCTTTCAACCGGCGTCGATGCAAGGAATATCCGCAACATTATTTTAATGCGACCAATTAATTCTATGATCGAATTCAAACAAATTGTCGGGCGCGGCACCAGATTATTTGAGGGAAAATAATTCTTTACAATATATGATTTTGTTGGCGCATATCATCACTTTAGCGATCCGGAATGGGACGGCGAACCATTAGAACCTGAACCATCAACCAGGTCAAAACCAATGGAACTAAAAGAAACACCAGCGCCTTATGGCCCTGATGATGAACCAAAAAAGAAGAAATTAAAAATAAAGTTAGGGGACGGAAAAGAACGTGAAATTCAACATACTATGCAAACTTCATTTTGGAGTGCGGATGGAAAACCAATTTCAGCAGAAGAATTTTTAGAATTTGTTTTATCCAAATACGTTGAAACCGGCATTGAAGAGCTTGGTCAGGAGAAACTGCCAGATCTACTAAAAATTAAATATTCTGCAATAAATGATGCAACTGAATTGCTTGGCGGCGTTAATAGAATAAGAGCGACATTTTTTAATTTCCAACAGCATTTATTTGCCACAGCATAAAATTGATGGAATTTATAATGATAACATCACTTTTATTAACCGCTACAACAATCTACACTAAGTGAAAACGGCGATACTGGGCGGCGGGCTGACGGGTATCACTCTTGCCCGGCTGCTTCAGGAGAAAGGAGACGAAGTTACCGTTCTTGAACGGGAAAAGGAATATGGGGGACTTTGCCGCTCCATGACGGATTCGGGTTTCACTTTTGACATCGGAGGCTCTCATATCATCTTCAGCCGCGATGCACAAGTCCTTACTTTTATGCGGGATGTGCTGGGCAGGAACAGCCAGCAGAACAAACGCAACACAAAGATATTTTACAAAGGTTTTTTTGTCAAATATCCATTCGAGAACGGGTTACACGACCTTCCGAAGGATGACCTGTATTTCTGCATAAATGAATTCATAAAAACACTCATTGCAGTTGAAAAAGGGGAACTTTCGCCCCCTTCAAATTTCCGTGAATGGATACATTACACGTTCGGAAAAGGCATCGCAGACCTGTACATGATACCATACAACGAGAAGATATGGAAATATCCCACAGAGCGCATGTCCATGCACTGGGTAGATGGCAGAATACCGCGACCTCCTGTTGAGGATATCATAAGATCCGCAGTCGGGATCGAAACAGAGGGCTATACCCACCAGTCAGTTTTCAGTTATCCCTTAAAGGGCGGGATCGAAGCCATGGTCAGGGGAATAGCAAAGCCCATCGAAGAAAATATCCTGAGCGGATTCCATGTATCGTCTGTCAGGAACGAAGACGGGAAATTCATCATCAGCGACGGCAGCCGTGAAATAACAGCCGGGCGCCTGATATCCACCATACCCGCGCAGGAGCTTTTGCATTGCCTGGACGGCGTCCCGGAACCGGTCAGGAAAGCGTGCAGCGAATTAAAATATAACTCCATCGCCTGCATCTTCATCGGGATAAAAGGAAAAGTCCCCGATATTTCATGGATGTACATCCCTGAGAAAGAGCTCGGACTATTCAACCGCATCTCTTTTCCCTCCAACTACAGTCCTCATGTGGCGCCGCAGGGGCATTCATCAATACTTGTCGAAATAACATATCGCGAAGGTGACGAAGCCTCAGCAATGCAGGACAAAGATATCATAGACCATGTCGTCCGTGCTCTTGAAAAGATGAAAATAATAATAAGAGATGACGTGGTATATAGTTCGGTCATGCGACAAAAGTATGCTTATGTCATCTACGACCTCGAATATCAGAGAAACATCGCAACAGTAAAAGAATACTGCGCTGCAAATGGCATAGGACTTGTGGGGAGATTTGCTGAGTTTGAATACCTGAATATGGACGCATGCATCAGGAATGTAATGAATTTTGTGGAGAAACTATGAAGATCAATATTTTTGTCGAAGACATGTTTTTCTTAAAATATATTGGATCTTCCACTGCGGCAAAGACGATCTTCAGGGAACTTTCCAGAATTCATGGAATGGAAATTTCCTGGAACTCCAGGAGTTCTGACTTTGATCTTGTCCATTACCACTCTTTTGGTCCACTCTCACTTCTTAACAGGAAGTATTCCCGCGGCATTAAGGTACTGACCGCTCATTCCACACCCCGCCTCAATGAAGGCAATCTGGCATTTAGCAAATACATCAATTATTATTATCCTTACGCTCACAGGAAGTTCGATCATATTATCGCTCTGACAGACCAGTGTAAGGAAGAGATCGAGAATATGGTACCTGATATATCCACTACATTGATACCAAACGGAGTTGATCGGGAATTTTTCAAAAAAGATGAGAAAAAACGACAGAGTTTCAGGGACAGATTCAATATTAGTAATGATAGAAAAGTGGTGCTAACTGTAGCCCAGCAAACCCCGCGCAAAGGGATATACGATTTTATCGAACTTTCAAAAATGAATCCCCATATCCACTGGGTATGGGTTGGTGGGTTCCCGTATGGGATGTTCTCAAAGGATTATCTCAATATTAAATTCATAAAAAGAAATTGTGGTGAGAATGTCACATTTACTGGATTTATACCTGATATTATAGAAGCATACAGCGGTGCAGATGTGTTTTTCATGCCGTCTTATGCTGAGAATTTCATATTGGTTATCCTGGAAGCGCTATCTTGCGGACTGCCAGTAGTTGCCAGGGGAATACCTGAATTCAGGGAAATTTTTGGAAATGGTGTGCAGTTCTTTAATACTAAAGAAGAAGCACTGAGCCTCTTATCAGATGACGGATCATTAAGACAGATGTCTTCTGGGGCACGTACCTTTACCGAAAAGTATGATATCAGGCGCGTTGCCAGCATGCATTATGATCTTTACAGGAGATTAATAGAAAAATGATATCTGTAATAGTTCCAACATTTAATGAAGAGAAGAGTATTACAGCCTGCCTCAAGTCGCTGTGCAGCCAGACGCTGCCCAGGGACGAATATGAGATCATAGTCGTGGACGGGAATTCCAGCGACCGAACGCGGGAGCTGGCAAAAGAATATGCGGATGAGGTTTTCATCCAGGCAAGCAAGAAAGTGGGAGGAGCGAGGAACGACGGGGTGATGAAGGCAAAAGGCGATATCGTTGCTACCACGGACGCTGACTGCATGATCCCTCCTGACTGGCTTGAGGTAATAAAGAAGGATTTCGAGAAAAAGGACATCGTGCAGCTTTACGGTACGATATATCCCATCGAGGACGGGATAAAGAACAGGCTGTCCCTCTTTGCTGCGAATACATTATCCTGCGTGGGTTACTACACAGGGACTTTTTATTATACTCTCGGGTGCAATACTGCGTTTGATAAGGAAGCTTTCATCAAGGGTGGCATGTACCGGACAATCGATGCAGGGGATGATGTTGAGATAGCGCTGCGGATGAAAAAACTGGGCAAAGTAAAATTCGACAGCCGCATGAAGGTCGGGTTCTCGATGCGAAGGTACCAGCAGTTCGGGACCCTAAAATCCCTGTACGAATGGTTCTACATAGTCGCCTGCGGAGGGGAGACTTCGAAATTTTCATATTCGAAACGGAAATATAAGTGAGAACGGTATTATTTGCAGAGGATTATCCCAGCCCATACATATCCTTCAACCCGTGTCCTGTCGCCACAGCCACCACTGTCCCTTCAGGCTTCCTTTTCAATATCCCGGCATAAGCCACGGCGCCGCTTGGCTCCACGAAAATACCGTTCGCTGCAAGGATATCCCTCGCCGACAGAGCCTCTGCATCGCTCACCCGCACGGCTTCGCCGCCTGAGTCCCGTATTGCCTTAAGCGCCGCGATGCCGTCTATCGGGTCGCCGCATGCGATAGCCGTAGCCACGGTCTGCGGGTCTTTTACCGGGATTATCTCACCAAGCTCGTTATCCCAGGCATGCACCACGGGATCGCAGTTCTCGACCTGCACCCCTGTAATGTGAGGCATCCTGTCCGTGATCCCAACAAGCGCAAGTTCCCTGAACGCCTCGAAGATACTCCAGATGAGCGTGCCATTGCCCACAGGCACGACCACGTGATCGGGAACGTGCCAGTACAGCTGGTCTGCTATCTCAAAACCAACGGTCTTTGTTCCCTCGCTGCGCCATGGATAATCGCCCGTCAGGAACGAATCCGGGTTTGAAACAACATAATCCTCGGCTCTCTTCATTGCCACTGCGTAGTCCCCGTCCACAGGTACCGTTTTTGCCCCGTAGGCTTTCATCTGCGTGAGTTTTTCCCTGCCCACGATATCAGGCACGAACACTGTGCACTCAAGCCCGGCGTAAGCTGCGTATGCTGCAACTGACGCGCCCATGTTGCCAGTGGAAGCAAGAGCCACACTGCGCTTCCCGAACTCAAGAGCCTTTGTTATCTCAAGCGATGAGCCCCTGTCCTTGAAAGAACCTGTGGGGTTCGATGCTTCGTATTTTATCAGGAGTCTCCCTTTTTTCCAGAGCCTCCTGTTCTCAAGGAGCGGTGTGCCGCCCTCACCCATAGTGATTATCCTGGAGAGGTCTTTTACTGGCATGAAAGCCCAGTACTTCCACTGCGCCGGCTTGTCGCGCATGAAATCGTCGCGCAGGATTATCTTCTTGATGGATTTATAGTCATATTCTGCATCGAGAGAAGAACCGCATTTACTGCACCTGGGAATGGGCAGTTTTTCTATTTCATGGGGTTTATAACGGCGCGCGCATCGGAAGCATTTGAAGTAAGTCACAAAGACCATGATCAGTAATTCGCTGGCTTTTGATAAATATTATTTGGAAGAATTATGTTGTTATAAATTTTCGTGCTGTCATGACATCAGGATTAATACTTATATACCTGGAATGCTTCAAAAGCGTGAGGATGATTCTCTGATAAAATTAAAGATGTTCCTGATCATAGGCGCAGGTGGATTCCTGGGAGCAGTCATGCGTTATTAAGGATCTATATCGGTGAAAGTGATCTTATTGATGGAAGAGCAGCATACAAGGAGATCGTTCACTATTTCAAGAAAAAAGGCTTCAGCGGAGCCACGGTCATCAGGGGAATTTACGGTTATGGCAAAAAGAGCCAGTTGCACTCAGCAAGTATATTGCGTCTTTCCACAGACCTGCCTATCCTGATCGAAGTAGTGGATTCAGAGGATAAGATACAGGTCAACTCTCTTTTCGGGATATTATGTCCAATATTTGGCTAATGCAATTGCCACAGCTAAGTATAAAACATAATCCTTCCATCCAGACATTCGAATGCAAGATAGACCAGAACAAACCGACCCGGGATACAAATGGCGCGCAATGTTAGTTGTGTCTGTTGGCGTGTTCATGGCGACGCTTGACGGAAGTATTGTGAATATCGCTTTGCCCACGCTCACAAAATACTTCAACACGGATATAAGCACGATCGTGTGGGTGATCCTTTCATACATGCTGACCATCACCGCCCTTCTGCTTACACTGGGCAGGCTTTCAGACATGTACGGCAAAAAACCGGTCTTTGCCGGAGGTATTGCCATATTCACGATCGGCTCAGCCCTGTGCAGCTTCTCAACTTCCGAGATGGAGCTTATCGCCTTCAGGATGGTGCAGGGGGTTGGCGCAGCTATGATAATGGCGAATGGTCATGCGATCATCACGAGCGCTTTTCCTCACACGGAGAGGGGGAGGGCACTGGGTCTTATCGGCACCATAGTCAGCGTCGGCTCCATGTTAGGACCTGTTCTGGGCGGGTTCCTTATTGACTGGGCAGGATGGCAGAGCATATTTTACATCAATATCCCTGTGGGCATTTTCGGGACTGCGTATGCCTTAAAGACTTTGAGGAAAGACGAACTGCATAAGGGACAGAAATTCGATTTCTACGGCGCACTCTTCATGTTCATTAGCGTGACCTCGTTGATGCTGGGGGTCACAGAAGGGCAGGAACTTGGCTGGTTCTCGTCCGAAATAATCGCTCTCTTTATCACGTTCGCGGTATTTTTGCTCCTCTTCATACGGGTTGAAGCTTCAGCAAGCCAGCCCATGGTTGACCTTTCACTGTTCAGGAACAGGTTATATTCAGCCTCCAATTTGAGCAGTTTTTTAAGTTTTGTGCCGATGTTCTCAGTGATCCTTCTCATGCCTTTCTATATGGTCGAGATACTTGACTTCAGTACAAAGGAAGTAGGGATGGCGCTGATATCAGTGCCTGTTGCCATGGCACTTGTATCGCCGTTCTCAGGCTGGATATATGATAGAACAAGATCTCCCCTGCCAGGCAGCCTTGGTATTGCGCTTTGCGTTCTTGCTCTATACCTTATGAGCAGCCTGGGTGTGGATTCGGGTTTCTGGGAAATCGTGTTGCTGCTTTCGATGATCGGCATCGGAATGGGGATGTTCCAGTCCCCGAATAACACGATAATCATGAGTTCAGTGCCCACGAACAGGCTCGGGATAGCTTCAGGTCTTCTTGCAATGGTGCGCACACTCGGCATGGTGACTGGTACTGCGGTTTCAGGAGCGGTATTCAACAGCATCCTCAATTCCCAGCAGGCAGCCGGGGCGACATACGAAACTGCATTCCTCGCTGGATTCCATTATGCTTTCCTTGTATCCGCTATTATCTGCGCTGCTGCGGTCATGACTTCGCTTGTGCGGGTGGAAAAAATGAAAACCGGAAGTTAAGGGAAACTTAAATAATACATGCCTCTCATTAAGACTTGCATGCTCAAAGAGGAAATCTGGATAGAGAAATACCGCCCGAAAAAACTTGATGCGATAGTGGGACAGGAGGAAGTAATAAAGCGCCTGATATCCTATGTCAAGTCGCGAAACCTCCCTCATCTTCTTTTCTCAGGACCTCCAGGCGTGGGAAAAACCGCCGCTGCTCTTTGCGTCGCCCGCGAACTCTTCGGTGAGTCATGGACGAACAACTTCACTGAACTCAACGCAAGCGACGAGCGAGGCATCGATGTGGTAAGGCACAAGATAAAGAACTTTGCAAGAACTGCGCCGCTTGGGGAAGCAGAGTTCAAGATAATATTCCTTGATGAGGCTGATGCTCTCACTTCTGACGCGCAGTCGGCGCTGCGAAGGACTATGGAAAAATACACAAGCTCATGCCGGTTCATTCTATCATGCAATTATTCTTCTAAAATAATCGAACCCATACAGTCCAGGTGCGCTGTCTACAGGTTCAAACCCATCTCAAGCGCCGCAGTAGAGGAGAGGGTGAAATACATCGCGAAAGAGGAAGGTTTGACCCTTGCTGACGATGGTCTTGAAGCCATACGATACGTAGCCGCAGGCGACATGAGGCGCGCTATCAATGCTCTCCAGGCTGCCGCGATGCTTGATAAGAACGTGAATATGGACGCCATCTACAAGACCACTGCTACGGCGAAGCCTGAGGAAGTTGTGGAATTGATAAAACTCGCACTTTCTGGGGATTTCATGAAGGCGAAAGCCAAACTGGATTATCTTTTGATAGAGCAGGGGCTTTCAGGTGAGGACATTATCGGACAGATCTATAGGGCAATGCTCGATATGACCATCCCGGACAGGCTGAAGGTAGACCTTATTGACCGCATTGGTGAGGTCGATTTCAGGATGGCTGAAGGCGCTAACGAACGCATCCAGCTTGAGGCTCTTATCGCTCATTTCATACTATGTGGTGCCAATAAGAAATGACGATTGAATCAGTCCTGCTCGATATTTTTAGTTTTATCCCTAACAGGGAACTTATCGTAGTGCTTATCGCAATGTTGCCCCTGGCAGAACTCCGTGTTTCTATCCCGATAGCGATATACGCTTTTGAACTTGACCCGTTCACCGCTTTCTACCTCTCGGTCATCGGTAATATGATACCTGTCATACCTTTACTGCTGTTCCTCGAACCTGTATCGAACTATCTCAGGCGGTGGAGGATCGGGGATATTTTCTTCACGTGGCTTTTCGAACGAACACAGCGCAAACACAATGACAATTTCGAAAAATACGGCTCTATCGGGCTTGCGATATTTGTGGGCATACCACTGCCTGTAACGGGCGCATGGACTGGTTGCGCCGCAGCTTTTGTCTTCGGGTTCAAGTTCAAGAACGCTTTTCTTGCAATACTGGCAGGGGTCATCATCGCCGGAGCAGTGGTAACAACGCTCGCGTACATGGGTATAAAAATATTTATATGAGTATTACTATTTAACTTTATATATTGGTATAATTTTATTGGTGTGGGTACCTTTCAAAACGTTTATCCTCTCATAATGACATATATATAGTAAATCAATAAATCGTGCTTAATTTAGAAAGTTCAGATTATTAAATGTGAGTGATATCTTCCATGGGCAAAAGAACGCGTATTGTTAATGAGCCTTCCGATCTAGTTCCCCTACTGCGCGCGTTCGGGTCGGATAGCCATAAAAAAGTTTTTGATAGTTTGCAGAAAGACTGGAAAACCGATGAAGAAATAGAGATAGAGGTTGGATTTGCAGCAACTGAAAGCCTTGACCTGCTGAAAAAAAGCGGTCTGGTGGAAAGCAAATGGCGAATGCCTGAGGCTGGCAAAAAGCCTGAGAAAGAGTACCATTCTTCTTATTCAAGAGTGCATCTTAATTTCCAGTGTTCTGTCGAGGATATAAGCGACCTGATAATGATCACTTTCAAGAGCGACAGCGAGATAAAAACCTATGTTGATATGATCGAGAAAGAAGTGGTCGACGGCAACCAGTCAATGAACGGTCTCCAGCGAGTCGTGGACAAAAGCATCATGTTCATCCGCGGCGTGGCGCGAAGGAGTTCGATCCTTGCTGTGAAGGGGCAGAGGATAGAGCTTGCCGGAGAAGCCGAATGAAAAACTTTACGTCATAAAGGGGCGTAACCCTTTATGATACTGCGCAGCAAGAAAGAAAGCACAAAATTCCAGATACTTGTCGAGATCGCCTCACACCAGCCTGACGTGAGGCAAAAAGAGATCGCTGATAAGATAGGTATCACCCCGCAGGCTGTTTCTGAGTACATAAAAGAGCTCGTCCTGGAAGGGCTGTTATTTTCCGACGGACGCGTTCGCTACAGGGTCACAAAAAAGGGAATTGAATGGGTGCTCGAACGGGCGCTTGAGCTTAAAAAGTACGCGAGGTACGTGATGGAGGATATTGTGAGCCATGTTTCTGTCGCAACTGCCATCGCAAATGAAGATTTTAGGAAAGGTCATACAGTTTCGCTCACAATGGATAATGGTCTGCTGTATGCAGATGCAGGCAGCGGCGATGTCACAGGCGTTACTATTTCTGATATAAAAAAGGGTGAAGATGTCGGAGTGACTGACCTTAAAGGGATGATCCACCTGCCAGAGGTCAAGATCACTATCTGCAAAGTGCCGCGGGTCGAACGGGGCGGATCAAGAAGTATTGATCTGCATGCGCTGAAAAAACATTCGAAGGATAAGCCGTATATTGCAGCGGTTGGGGTTGAGGCGCTGATAGCCCTTCGGAAGATCAATATCAAACCCGATATTCTTTTCGGGGCTAAAGAATCGGTCGTGGAAGCTGCGTTCCATGGACTTTCATCACTTGTGGTGTCTGTGGATGAAGAGGTGCCTTCGCTTCTCAACAAGCTCGAGGCGCAGGGTCTGAGCTATGAGGTAATCGATCTTGGCAAATAGGACTGCCGCCCTTGTAATTCATCCAATGATCTCTGCACCATTGCCTATAGTGGTGATGAATGCCTCGCTTCTGACATGATTATTTTCAAAAGCCTGCATCATAGCCTGTGCGACCTTCTCTCTCTCGTCCATCCTGCATACAGCAAGCATAGTCGGACCTGAACCGCTTATGGTCACTCCGGCAGCTCCTGCATCAAGCGCGCTTTTCCTGACCTGAGTATATCCCCTGATAAGCCTTGAGCGCACCGGCTCTATCATCCTGTTCTCCATGCTCTCTCCTATCAGCCTTATATCGCTTTTCATCATTCCCACGACCATAGAAGCTGCACTTCCCGTATTAAATGAAACATCTCCAAGCCACATTTTTTTTGGCAGGAGTGCGCGCGCTGTTCGTGTGCTTACGATAATTTGAGGGTGAACTGCAACTATGCCGATGTTCTCAGGCATCAGAGAGATCACCCTGTCTTTATGCGCTATCACGAAACCGCCGCAGATAGCAGGCGCCACATTATCAGCATGTTGCACGCCGGATGCCGCTTTTTCTCCCTGGGCAGCAAGACGGACAAGCTCATCGCGGGATAGCCCGAGGTCATACATCCTGTTCAATGCGACCGCTACCCCTGCTGCGGGCGCGGCGCTGCTTCCCATCCCGCTTGAGAGGGGTATGTACCTGTGTATTGTGATCTTTACAGGCTTTTCAAGAATGGAAGCAACGATCCCGGCTGTGTTCCTTCGCGGGTCAGTGGGTATATGCTCTCTGCCTACTCCTTTGACCTCTATCTCGATCTTTCCGCTTTTTTGTACTTCAATAACATCTGCCGGGGATCCAAGAGCTATGCCGAATACATCAAACCCTGCGCCAAGATTCGCTGAGGTCGCAGGGACCCTGACCCTTATGTGATCAATTCCCATTATTTCTTGTACCCGATGGTGCGAAGGAATTTTTTCCTTTCAGCTTCATCTTTTGCCGTCTCTATTCCTTTCGGGCTCTCACCGTCTATTACGCCGAGTATGCCCCTGCCCAGTTCTGTTTTAGCAATGATGACTTCAACCGGGTTCGCAGTGGCGCAAAAAATACTGCATACTTCCTGGACGTTCTTTATTGTGTTCAACACATTTATCGGGAAAGCGTTCCTCATGAATATTAAAAAACAGTGACCTGCCCCGATAGCAAGCGCATTTTCCTGTGCAGCTTTCTTGAGTTCATCGTCATTACCGTCGCTTCTGACAAGACACTTCCCTGAAGCCTCGCAGAATGCCAGCCCGAACTTGATGCCAGGGACGGATGTGATGAGAGCTTCGTACAGGTCTTCGATGCTTTTGATGAAATGCGTCTGCCCGAGTATAAGGTTTGTTTCCTTCGGCGCCTCGATTTTCACTATGATCAGTTCCATGGTTTTCTCCCTTGAGTTATTATTGTGTTTTAAGTATTTATATGCAACCCCGCGACACTATTTCATAAGTGTCACTGAATTTTAGACTTGGTGCCGCTCCGGTAATATTTATATGGCTTGTAAACCTTAGTTGGCAAAATGGTTTACGGCAGGTGTGCCCATGTCAGAATTTAACAGCGAAATAAAAAATATTATAGGAAAATTCGAGTCTGTAAAGTTTAATTTCTTTAAATGGCGGTTTGAATCCACGTTTGCGAACAAGGTAATGCTGGCTTTTGGTTTTGCATGCCTGACAGGACTTCTTGCCCAGGTCAGGTTCTATCTGCCGTTCACACCTGTACCGGTCACAGGTCAGGTGTTTGCCGTCCTTCTCGCAGGAGTGATCCTGGGGAAATGGTATGGAGGATTGAGCCAGGGTCTATACGCAGGCATTGGCGCAGCAGGTCTTCCGTGGTTCAGCGGCATGACAGGCGGAATATATATCTTGAGCGGGGTGACTGGCGGCTATATCGTTGGATTTATTGCAGCGGCGCTGGTTATTGGCTGGTTCACTGACAGGTATGTAAGATCGCGCAGTTACATTGGGCTTTTCACTATCATGCTGCTTGGTATCGCACTGATCTATCTTTTTGGAGTTGTCCAGCTTTCGCTTGTGCTGGGTGTGAATGCGCAGAAGGCTTTTGAGCTTGGCGCGCTTCCATTCATAGGCGTTGATGTGTATAAAGCGCTGATAGCTGCGGCGATTGCAGCAGCAGTTACGCCGAGAACTGCATACGGGAATGAGATCGATTCAAATTAGAAAAAAAACCGCAGATGAACGCAGATAAACGCAGATTTATTGTGAGGGGGATGCCTCTGATTTATCAATATGGGTCAGGAAATAAAATATGATCCATATCGCAGACGCTTCCCTTTTTATCATCAGAAAACGCATTGAGGGAAATATCATTACCGTTCCTTCTGTTTTTGAAGAACTGCGCGATGAGAATTCCCGGACGATCCTGGAATTGATGAACGTGAGGATCGAGCCGCCGCTTCAGAGTTTTAAAAAGAAGGTAAAGACAAAAGCCGGCATCACGCGGGACAGCGAGGAGCTTTCAGATACAGACATCGATATCCTTGCAAAGGCGCTGGAATATTCAGAACGTGAAGAAACTGTGCTCGTGACCGATGATTTCGCTGTGCAGAACACCGCGCTCCAGTTAGGGATAAAGGTCATGCCTGCGGGTCAGAGAAAGATAAAGGATGTGCTCATCTGGGAGAAGCAGTGCATCGGGTGCAAGAGGAGGTTCCCACAGGGGGATGAGTGTCCTGTGTGCGGGTCTCCCATGAAGAAGAGGAGAAAAAGCGCGGGAAAAAGCGGATGAAACGATATCACTTTTTTGATTGGAAGTGATGGGATTCATTCTGTTTGACCACAACATATATAATCAATCCGCGCCAAAATATGTTCGTAATATAGCGAATAACATAGACACGGTAAAAACAGGAAAAATGAAAACAGAAAATATCCAGACAAGATTTAACTTTCACACCCGCCTCGATAACGCAAAAACCCTTGCCGACATCTTCGAAGTCGTGAAATCAGCAGTATGGGAGAGCAGGAGAAAGAGCCGCGGCGGGCTGATGCTCGGACTGGCTAACCTTGGGAACAACCCGCAGGGATTCTTCGGAGCCTTTTATCCTGTGGGCAGCAATGTCATCGTAATGAATAAGATCCCGCTTGAAAGGATCAAGGAAACAAGACCTGAGATATACAAACCCTATATATTCCACGTCCTTCTGCATGAGTACATGCACACCCTGGGGTACCTTGACGAAAACGGCGTCAGGAAGATGGTGATCGAGATCACAAGCGATGTATTTGGAGACGAGCATCTTGCGACGGGGATAGCGAAGGACACGGCGCATTTCTTCAATAATCTTGTTTATCCAGGCGCCGCGTGGCAGCCTGATGATATGAGAATGGAGATTGTTCCGGGATTCGACAGGGGAAGCACAGGTTACATAGGATGAGAAACCTGTAAGAATATTATATCAAGCTAAAAAGCCAACCTGTTATATACAAAGAAAAAGAAGTAATATTATTTCAGGTGAGGATTATGAAAACAATCGATGAATTGATCCATAAAGCTGTTGAACTCCAGGCAGGCGGGTTGTCCGCAGGTCAGATAGCAGACGAATTGAACGTTTCACGCGAGACTGCAACATGGCTTCTGGTGCATTCAAAAAAGAAAGATGTCACGCAGGCTCCAAAGGATATCTATGTCGACTGGAGCAATATCGGCAAAAGTTCGAACCGGCAGAGGTTCATTGCTGGCGCTTTGATAGATATGATCTTTGACAGCCTTGGTGAAGAACAGTACGTGGATGTAGTGATCGGCGTCGCCCTTTCAGGAATACCCCTGGCAAACCTCGTCGCAGACGAACTGGG
>JAHIHJ010000429.1 GCA_018899795.1 Methanobacteriota archaeon | reverse complement strand
TTCCTTACAGCGAAGGGTTTTTCGATCACATCATTATGGGGAACGTGCTGGAACACATGGTAGACCCGGTAAAGGTACTTAAGGATATCAGGAAATATCTTTCAAATGACGGTTTTCTCATTTATTCCGTGCCCAGCATAGTTAACTGGCATTCCAGGCTGACAATATTTTCCGGTAAGTTCGAGTATGCTGATAGCGGTGTGTTTGACAGGACGCACCTGCATTTTTATAACCTGAATTCAGCAAAAAAGTTAGCTTGTGATGCCGGGTACAGGATCGAATGGCTGGATGTCACGCCGAGTGTATATTTCTGGAAGGAGAGATTGAATTTCCTGTGGTACGGGATGGCTGTGATGTGGAAAAATATGTTTGCGGATGAGTTCGTGATAAAGGCAAAGAAAATTGAGGCTCAAAACCTTTAGACCGGATTAACAGGATCGACAGGATAAATTTCTTTTCTAATCCTGTTGATCGCATAAATCCTGTCTGAAATAAAATCAGTTTATCAATTATGAATACATCGGATTATAACTTGCCCTTAGAGCCATGTGTATCTGCTCGATAAAGACTTCAGCAGGCTGCGCTCCTACGAACGATGTATCCTCGTTAATGACCACATGCGGGACACTCATCACGCTGTATCTCTGGACAAGATGGGGGAATTCTGTCATTTCAATGACATCCGCCCGTATCAATTCGTTTTCAATTGCGAACTGGTGCGCGTGCCTGGCTGCTTTCGGGCAGTACGGGCATGTGGGGGAGACGAATACCTGAATATGAACTGCTTTTTTAATCTCTGCGATCTTTTTCTTCAAAGTTTCTGAAAATGATGTCGTGCCCCTGGAAACATCAATGATATCATCCATAAAAGCTGCAAATTCATATCCTGCTGGCAAGCCGTAATACCTGACACCGTAATCTTTGCTCCCGATGATGGCGATAGCAGGGATTTTTTTTATGTTGTATTTGATGGCTTCATCCCCATTTTTGACAAAGTCGTAGACTTTTACTTTTAGCTTTGGGGACAGTTCCGCAAGTCCAAGCGCTAATTCCCGCGTTTCTTTACAGAACTGGCATTCGAGTTCCTGCGTAAAGACCGCAAGCTCAACATCGTTGACGAGCACTGCAAATTTCTTTTTCAGGGCATCTTTTTCCGAATCTGAGAGCATAATATTTTCACTCCACGGTTTCCAGTACTTTTTCCATTCTCTCCATGGCTTTTCTTGTCTCTTTGATCTCTGTGAGCATCATGTAGCCAAGATAGGTCAATATAAGCCCGAATATTATCACTACGATCACAAGGGTATTCGTTGCTGTCCCCGTGGTCATGAAATCCATCATCTGCATTATTTTTCCTCCAAAGATAAGATCTCCTTGATCTTATCCAATGATAGTATTAATTCAAAGTTCTTTGCTTTGTAAAATTTTTTTGTATATGGTGGCTCTTCGAAGTGGCGTATCTCGCTCTCAACAAGACCCGCGTTCTCAAGCTTCTTAAGATGCAGATACAGGAGCGGACGGGATATCCCCACCATCTTTGCCAGTTCTGACACAAAACATTCACCGCTGGCAAGGATTCCCATTATCTTCAGGCTGTGCTCGTTTCCAAGAGCATCCAGTAACTGAGCCAGGGATTTTTTGTCCACCTTTTCACCATATCACTAAAAGATGCGCAATGTATTTAAAATAAAAGGAACTGAAAAATACCGGAAGATCACTTGACTTCCAGTATTTTTATAAATGTCCCGTGCCAGTTATGGTACCATACTGCGCCTGTGTTGGCGTTCACGCTCAGCATCCCGTAGAGCTTGTCGTCTTTTTTAACTTCAAGAGTGTAGTATCCGTAGAAAGTATCAGCATCTTCAACCTCTGTTCCTGGAAGCTCGGTATCGAGATATTTTTGCGCTATTTCGATCGCCTGCTTCTCTGTCACTGTGCTGCTTTCCTGCGTATTCAATGTCATGTGACCGTATTTTGTGTTCCACATCATATTAGGTCCCATTTCAGGCACAACAGCGCCCGTATATTTGTTGACCAGAAGCTCGAAGGCATGAGTGCCTGTGCTCTTTTCTTTGACGCCTGCATAGAAGTTGTTATCGAATTCCAGGACTTCGGTTAGAACAATGTCAGTATTGCCTGTGGTC
>JAHIHJ010000428.1 GCA_018899795.1 Methanobacteriota archaeon | reverse complement strand
ATTAATAACAAATCGAACACGGATGACACTGATTTGACGGATTTTCACGGATACGAAATCCGCGCGTATCCGCGTCGACTGTCACGCCAGTCGATTGCGTGCACACGTCAGAATGTGTCAAAACCAAACCAAATCTCATGCCACAATAAACCACTAACTGGTTCTTCATAAAAACATTTTTTTAGCTTCCCCATAGATCAAACACATTTTTTCCTTCACTTCCCTCAAATATACCTCCAATTTAACCAAAAAAACATCAAATTTGGGATAAAACTTTCCCAGTATTCAGACTTTCCATCAATTTAGTCATCCCAAGAATATTAATTACCCTTCGCATATTATATGCAATCATAGTAAAACCCATCTCTCCTCCAACCTTTCTCAAACCTTTCAATAATAAATAGCCCTGGTTGAATCCCCTTTTAATAGTACCGAAAGGATGTTCACACATACAATTTCTTTTCTTGACCACATCTTTATTCTCTTTGACTCTTTTTCTCATGTCATCAAGAATCTCTTCATGTTCCCATCGAAATATTACTCGGCCATTATTTTTGCGGGTACATCTCGATTTAGATTCACAACTGCTACAGCTATCACTTCGATATTTCTTCATCATTTTATTATTTTTTTCAGACATTACATTAAATGTTAATTCACGACCTCCTGGACATGTATAAATATCTCTACTGGCATTATATTTAAAATCAGAGTCACAAAATCCAGCTTTAGGAACACTCTCTTCTTTAGGCTGCCTTGGTTTGGGTTCGGGAATGTACGGAATCATATTGTTGTCAACACACTTTTTAATTTCATCCGGATGATAATAACCCTTATCAGTAAAGACATTAAGAGATTCTACCCCTAATACCTCTTTAGCTTTCCTTGCCATTTCATTAAGTTGTTTTTGATCATTGACATCATTGGTCACGTCATAATCTACGATCAGGTTATTTTTGTCATCGATTGTAGTCTGCACATTATAACAGACATCGAACTTCTGATTAGTCATCATCATTCGGCTATCAGGATCAGTCAATGAAACTTGTTTTTCTCCTGTATCTTCTAACTTCTTTAAAAGGTCTTGATATTCTGATTTTCTCTCTTCGAGCTGCTTTATTTTCTCTTTTACTTCTTTTGCATCAGGTTGTTTTACGAATAATTCATTTTTATCATTTTCATCCAATTCCTTGAACACTTTTTTTATTGATCCTGCATTATTTTTTCTAAAATCTGCGATTGTTTTGTGATCTGGTGTCAGTTTTTTGAGTAACCACATTACTTCAATATTTCTGTGAGTTTCTTTTTCTAATTTTCTGCTTGAACGAATAGTGTTCATATAGCCGTAGATATACAGTTTCAAAAGGTCGGCAGGATTATATGGCGGTCGACCTGTTGTTTTAATTTCAGCATTTACGAATCTAAGCAGCGTTAGATCCAATAGGGCTACAAATGCTTCGATAAACCGGACGAGATTTTCTTCCTCAATATAATCATCAATTTTTGCAGGAAATAATATTTCCTGATTTCTATCAAACCCTTGAACATGATCCATTGTTATTGCTCCTATTTTTAACACTGAGTAATTAGACTTTTTATGTAATATATGTGTGCATAGCATATAAATGCTTCGCTACATAACGATTATTTCCTTTGGAACGGAGGATATTATAGATGAGAAATCGGATTTTATTGGGCAGGTTGGATATTATAAAAAAATAGTTTTTACACAATCTGACGTGTGCCAGTGCGCTGGCATACGTGGACGTGTACTCCGCGCAATCCGTGTTCCATCGTCTGGATGAATACTATTTTCTAAAACCCTGACAACCATGCAAATAACCAAACCCTTCCCTATCCTGCTATTACACCTGAAGGAAGGAGGACACCGATGCTGACTTCGGCGCAGTATTTAGATTGATACTCCATTCAACATCCCTCATCTTTTTGAACCCTTTTTCAGCTTTCTCAAAACTCAGTTCTTCCAGCGACTTTTTGAAATCTTCGCCAAGTTCTTCGAGCAGGTCTTTTGTTGTCATACATAACATTATTTATTTCTTCTCCTGTTTTTCCGGCGGCATCATCATTGCTGATATACCTGCAATACTGCCCCTTGTCCCGATCAGAATAACAATATCCTCTGATAATAACTGAGTATTACCTGCAGGAGTGGCGATCGTCTCTTTCCCGCGCTGGATAGCAAGCACCGTAACGCTGAACTTTTGCCTGAATCCGACCTGTGCAAGTGTCTTCCCTGCCAGTGGCGAATCTCCCTTTATCCTGATGGTCTCGATCTCACTATCAGGCAGATGCTGCTTTAACTCAGGGAACAACGCATACTTATGCTTCACGTTCCTTAACATCTCGTAACCGTCCTTTCTGATCTCAGTGATGTGTTTCTCGATCTCGTTCACAGGGATAAAATACCTGTGCAGCACCCTTGAGATGATCTCGATCGATGTCTCGAATTCCTCTGGTATCACATCATTCGCGCCAAGTGAATACAGGGGATCTATTTCACTGATATAACGCGTCCTTGCAATGATATACACGGAAGGATTCAAACGCCGCGTCAACTCTACTATCCTTCTCGTGGCTGAAGCATCGGAAATCGCAATAACGACTGCACGCGCGTTCTTGAGATTAGCCTGTTCAAGCATAGATTCTCTGGAAGCATCGCCATAGAAAACAGGATTCCCGCGCTTTTTCTCGACCTTGACTGTCTCAGGGTTCAATTCAAGTACGATATAAGCGATGCGGGATGCATCCAGGACTCTTGAGACATTCCTTCCGTTCAGACCAAAACCCACAACTATCACATGATTCTTCAGATTCTCGTTCTCTATTTTTTTCTCATGGAACCGTCCTAACTTCACTTCCTGAGGTAAAGGCAGCCGTTCAAATGAATCTGAAAATCTCGCGCTTCCCTGGATCATGAAAGGAGTAAACACCATGGTTATTATGGCAGACGCAAGGAACACCTGGTAATCATCGGTTGAAATAAGACCATAATTCAATCCTTCCTTTGATAGAACGAAAGAGAACTCGCCTATCTGGGCGAGCGCCACGCCAACAAGTACGCCGATCCTTGCGGGATAACCCAGCACAATAGGACCAATTGTCGCAGCAGCGAACTTGATCAAAAGTATCCCCGCAACCACAAGAAGTACGATCCATGGATTGCGAAGCACAGAACCGGTATCCAGAAGCATCCCAATTGAAACAAAGAAAAGGATGCTGAAAATATCCTTAAGGGGCAGCATCTCGCTGAAAGCCTGATGCCCGTATTCGGATTCAGAGATGATAAGTCCTGCAATAAATGCTCCAAGGGCGAGTGAAAGACCGACCAGGGATGTCAGATAGGCAGTGCCAAAGCATATCAGGACTATACTTAACAGGAACAGTTCCCTGCTGTGTGTCTGAACTACCCTGTAAAGCATAAATGGAACAACAGTACGGGATACCAAGATCACCATTACCACGAATGTCAGGGCAAATAGGACTTTCAATACGACTTCAAGGGCAGAAAAACCCGATTTTCCTCCAAGTATAGGCATAAAAAGCACTATCGCAACAACGCTCAGGTCCTGGAAGATAAGTATTGCCGTAGTAAGCCTGCCCTGGGGTGAATCTGTCTCTCCGCGGTCAGAGAACACCTTCATCACTATAGCAGTACTGCTCAATGTTACCAGAAAACCAACAAACAGCCCCTGTTGGATCGAAGCTCCCAAAATAAGCGCTATCAATGTCACGATAGTCGTAGTTATAAAGATCTGAAGAAAACCGCCCAGGAACATTTTGCGGTTCATCCTTAGAAGTCCACCGAGTGAGAATTCCACTCCGATCAGGAATAGCAGCAAAATAATTCCGATCTCAGCCAGTATCTCAATCGATGCAATATCCTTCGCTGCTCCCAGCACGGACGGACCGAGAAGTACCCCTGCGATAAGATAACCCACTATAGGCGCTATGCGGAGTTGATGGAACAGGAAAGTAATCCCTATCGCGACACCGAAAATAAATATAAAATCCCTCAGGAAACCAGGTTCGACCATATTTAATGCTAATTTGGTATTACAAATATAAATAATCCCCATTTATCAGGCATTTACCTCCTCTTCCGATCAACTCCTCTCTCCCGACCATCTTCAGCCCCCCAAAAACCAGCCCGTAATTCATCTCGTCCTTATACCTCATAAACGCCCGCTGTATCCTCTTCTCCCTGCCTTTCGCAACATGCACCTCTTTCATCGTGAAAGGATCGATACCGGTATGATACATGCACGTCGAGGCTGTCATTGGTGTGGGCGTGAAATCCTGCACCTGTTCAGTATAAAGATTGTTGTCGCGTATGTACTCAGCCAGCTCAACCATGTCCTCTACTGTGCAGCCCGGATGACCTGACATAAAATATGGAATAATGTACTGCTCTTTTCCAAGCTTCTTGTTTTCATCAGTGAATTTCTTCCTGAATTCATCGAACACGACCCTCGACGGCTTATGCATCATATTTGTTACCAGACCTGATACATGTTCGGGCGCAACTTTGAGCTGCCCGCTGACGTGATGCTGGCAAAGTTCAGAAAGGTAGCCTGACGTATCTGCGAGCACAAGGTCATAGCGTATCCCAGAGCCTATGAACACTTTTTTCACTCCAGGTATTTCGCGAAGGCGGCGCAGGAGTTCGACCTGCTTCTGATGGGAAGTATCAAGGTTCTTACATATTGGGTGGGTACATATCTTATCCACGCATGCGCCTTTTGAGTCCCACTGGTCGCAGCGCATCGAATACATATTCGCGGTCGGACCTCCCACGTCCTGCACTATGCCCTTGAAATCCTGCATTTTCGCCATCCTTTGCACTTCACGCACCATTGATCCGATGCTCCTGCTCTGTACTATCCTGCCCTGGTGGTGTGTCAGGGCGCAGAAAGAGCAGGATGCAAAGCATCCCCTGTGGCTTACTATGGAGAATTTCACGGGAGCGAGCGCTGGTATTGGTTTATTATAAGACGGATGAGCCATCCTGGCATAAGGCAATTCATAGACATGATCGAGTTCCTCCGTGCTAAGTGGCATAGCAGGCTTATTCTGGATAACAACGGTCTTTGGATGCGCCTGCGCCACAGGTCTTCCCCTCACAGGGTCCTGCTCCTGATAATGAAGGTTGAAGGCTTTAGCGTAGAGCATTTTATCCAGTGAGACATCGGTGAAGGAAGGAAGCTCTACATAACCCTCATGGCTCATCGAGCGCCATTTGCTTATTTCAGTCCTGATGACAGTGCCAGGGATATCTGTAATATTTCTTATTTTTTCGCCTTTTGAAAGGCGTGATGCGATCTCAACGACCTGCCTCTCTCCCATCCCGAACACCAGAATATCCGCTGGCGAATCAGCAAGTATTGATCTTCGAACAGAGTCTGACCAGTAATCGTAATGAGCAAAGCGGCGCAGGCTCGCCTCGATCCCGCCGAGAACGATGGGTGTATCAGGAAAGATCGAATGAAGTTTATCAGAATATACTATCGCCGCCCTGTTGGGTCTAAGCCCTCCTTTTCCTCCGGGTGAATAGACATCATCGCTGCGTATTTTCAGATTTGCAGTATAATTATTTACCAGGGAATCCACATTCCCTGAAGTAACGCCAAAGAACAGGCGCGGCTTTCCGAGCTTCTTAAGATCAGCAACGTTTTTCCAGTCAGGCTGCGCTATTATTCCCACGCTGTAACCTGCATCCCATAACACCCTTCCTATTACAGCGGCGCCGAACGAGGGGTGGTCGACATAAGCATCCCCGGTCACAAGGATCACGTCGAATTCGTTCATACCTAGAGCTTGCGCTTCTTTCGGGGTCATGGGGAGGAAGCGGGGTTGTTTGATCATGTCATCTGATGCTTCTGGATTCAACTATCATGTTCTTTGCATTCCCTCAGCAAATCCTCAAAAGTATATCGCTCTGGCATTATCCCGACATTAACCCCAAACCCCGCAAGCGTCTCCGAAGTGGGTTTTCCGATAGCAGCAACAGTCTTTTCATTCAATATCCTTATGATCTCGTCTTTTATTCCCATATCTTCCGCAATAGCCATGAAATTCCTTACCATCATAGAACTTGTAAAAGCAAATATGTCTATTTTCCCGGCAAGCGCCTCTTTCATCAGCTTTTCATGCCTCTCATCCCTGGGACGTATTATCTCATACACCTGTGTCTCATGTACTTTTGCGCCTTTCCCGATAAGCCCACTGACAAGCTCAGGCGCGCCATGGCTGCTGCGTGCGATCTCGATGATCGAGCCCTCAATTCCTGTAAGCAGATCAACCAGCCCTTCCGAACTGTAGCGATCTGGCATAAGGCTCACATTTATCCCGTTTTTCAGAAGCGCGTCCCTGGTCTTAGGTCCTACAGCGACCACTTTTGTCTCATTGAGCTGATCGATGAACTCATCAGTTGAATTCAGTTTCAGGAGCGTGAACTCTACGCCGTTGGCGCTTGTGAAAATAACATAATCCACTGCCCCTTCCATTATACGCTCCATGAATCCCTTGAAATTGGCATCTGTCTTATCCAATACATCTATCATGGGCGCAGTTATCGCTTTGAATCCCATTGATTCTGCAAGTTTGACAGACCCTGCAAGATAGCTTGCTGGTCTCATTATTGCTATTACTTTCATGATCCTCTTTTTACGCTGATGATGTTCCTATTAAACTCTTTGATATATTTAAGTTAAGGTAATGTTAATATTAATTCATTCTTATGATCGAAGAAATCAAGATATTCAATAAGGACCTGAATAAGATACGATCTGAACTCGAAGCAAATAAACCTTATGAAGCATGCGGCGTGTTGATCGGAACACTGGATGGAAGCACTGCGCTTGTAGAAAAAGCCCTGCCTATCACCAATTCGAAACGAACCGTGAGAAGCTTTGAACTTGACCCGAAAGAACATTACGATGCATGGAACGAAGCCTGGAAAAGCAGTAAAGATATAGTGGGTGTATATCATACTCATCCGGTGTCATCAGCGAATCCTTCGCCGTGGGACGTAGAAACCATGAGTAATGATACTTCTGTGTGGCTCATTGCGGGCGCGGATGGGATGCGGGCGTATGTGTGGGATAATGGAATAAAACCTGTGAAACTGACTGAATATTGAAGTTTTCAAAAGGGAGACTTCCCAGAAGTTCTACTGCCTGCATATGATCCGCTCCGCCATGGCGTAATTGTAGAAATTTAGCACAAATCGCATCGCATGCACTAATGACGGCATGAATGGAGAGGACTGCTGCTGAGTTCCAATTCTCTTTCTCTGCCTCCATTATGGCGCCTTTCAGGAAATCTCCGGCTTTGGTTAGATATATTTTGTCAGAACCTATCCTTGCAGGTTTGGTAGATATACCTCTTACCATTCAAAACCCTCTCGCTTGAAGATGATTTCACCGTTTTTTATTTCACTGAAAATTGATCTGGTTTTCAAGTCTTGAAGCTCCCGTTTATGTTTTATCATCAGTGATATAGGATTGCCGAATTTATTTTGAGAAATATTTGTCAGGTCTTTCAATTTATCCTCTAATTTCGAAGTTTCACCTTTGCAGACTATAAAGATATCTACATCGCTATCTGATCTTTCCATGCCCTTTACTATACTGCCAAATAGAACCACAAGCTCTACTTCAGCCAGGTTTTTGACCGCATCTGATATCATCGTTTTAAGTTCCGCGATAACATTTCTCTCAAGCCCAAAATTGCTATTGAGGAGTGGATAAAGAACATGTTCTTTGTTTAGCGAAAATAGATTTGCTTTACCGATCCGTTTTCTGTCAAGCAATCCATTGTCCAGGAGAGATTTTACATTCCTGTGGACGCTTGCCTGCGGTATTCCCGCTATCCTCTCAAGTTCGCTTTCTGTGAATCCCTTTTCAGGATACATGAAGAATGCCCTTAGCAGTCTCACTTTTGTCTTATTGCCCAGTATTTCATCCAGAATATTGTGGAATTTCATGGTTATCTATTCATTTTTGAATCAATTCATTCACTTTTGAATTAATAAAGGTTTCGCATCAAAAAATAGACATGTTCTACTCACATGACCTTTTCCCTTTCCTTTACACTCGCCGTCCACATGTCCGCCCAGTGCAACGATCTCAGGGTTTATGGTATAAGCTCCAGTTGGCTTGCCATCTTTGATTTCCGTTAGGTAATATGGCTTTCCCGGCATTCCCACCTTCCCGATATCGTGGAACAGACCAACGATAACGCAGCTCTCTTCGCTTAT
>JAHIHJ010000451.1 GCA_018899795.1 Methanobacteriota archaeon | reverse complement strand
TCTGCCATATCTATTTCTCCGTTCTTTTTGATCTGAAACTATCCAGCAACCTCATATAAAGTGGTCTTGTACCAAGCTGTTCTCTGGTAGCGCCGTGGTATAGACCGAAGGTGGACAGTCCTGCTATGAAGAGTATCGCAAATACGATCACTATGGGCATGATGAAAATTACAATGGAGTTCAATGTCACACCCTGCGAATATATCTCTTGTACTGGAATTCGGTTTATGCCAGATGTTTTTATCGATAGCAATAAAACAACTGCGGCAGCCAGGATAATCAAAGATACAGCTAATGAAGCCATTATGACTTTTTTATCATTCATCTGAACCATGATACACCTTAAGCCACATCAGGCACGGCTCCAGTAGGTAACTTTCCCGCGATGCGCTTCCTGTATACTTCTGTTATCGCATCGATATCTCCAGCAAGCAGCCCTTTCGTTCCGCAAAAAGCAGCGCACCTGGGATTTGCCTCGCGCTCTATCAACTGCCCATCTTCGTCTTTCTGGTTGAAAGGTTCAACGCAGAAGGTACATTTGTCCATCTTGCCCTTTGACCCGAAAAGCCCGGTATCAGGGAACTGGGGCGCTCCGAACGGACATGCATACAGGCAGTATCCGCAGCCTATGCATTTGTCCTTATTAACAAGCACCACACCGTCATCTCTCTTGTATATGGCGGTCACAGGACATGCTGAAAGACACGGCGGCTTTGTGCAGTGCATGCACGGCATGGGGACATTGGTCTCGCCCGGCACGCCTTCATTGATCGTCACCACACGAAGTCTTCGAATGCCTTTTGGAACTTCGTTTAACTGCTTGCATGCTGCTTCGCAGCCCGTGCACTTTATACATCTTGAAGTATCGAGTAAAAACTTATTTGTTGGCATGTTCTAACCTCCCTGTGCCTTATACACTTTGCAGAGCCCGACCTTTGTCTCCTGCATCGCGGTGATCTCATCATAACCGGGCGAGGTCACTATGTTGCAGGAATCTCCAAGGGCATATTCAGCAGTCCCTTCTGGATACCTGTTCTCGTAGCTTGTCCCTTCGAATACTCCTGCCCAGTGATATGGCATGAACACGGTCTTATCATTGACGCGTTCGGTTATCTTCGCTTTGACCTTAACTTTACCCTGGTTGGATTCAACCCATACCATCTCGCCTTCTTTCACACCAATATTTCCAGCCAGCGAAGGATTGATCTCAACGTACATATCAGGCTCGATCTCAGCAAGTATCTTGCTACCCCTTGTCTGGGCGCCGCCGCCCATGTGCTCAACCTGTCTGCCTGTTGTGAGAATGATCGGGTATTTCTCTACAAGATCAGATCTCTGTGCTGTCTTGAATTCACATGGTACACGGTAGAAGGTCTTGTCCTTATCTTCGTATGTGGGGTATTTTGCTATCAGATCGGGTCTTGGACTTTCGATGGGTTCCCTGTGCTTTGGCACAGGGTCGGTCAGATCCCAGGTCCAGAACCTCGCCCTGCCCCTTCCCGTGGGCGGGTCTCCGGCTGCCAGCGCAAGCTGAACTGCTTCACCCGTAAGATCAAGGGCATATCCCACACCTGCAGCGTTCGCGTACATTTTCTTGCCTCCGACATCTTTCAGCAGACTTTCGCCTGCATGTTTGAGCGGCTGGTCTTTGTATTTCTCCGGGACTTTATCGCCCCAGAGGGCGCGGAAGTCGTGCCCGCCTTTGCTGACAGGTTTGCTGTCGTCCCACAGGATAGGTGTGCCTGGATGTTTTTCGTCCCAGCACGGCCAAGGAAGCCCATAGTATTCACCATCACATGGTCCGCCCCTTGCTATTAAATTCTCTGGATCGAATGTCCCGCTGTTCTCCATGTGCTTCCGTATTCTCTCAGGGGTTTTTCCCATCAAACCTATGCTTCGAACACCTTTGCATATTTCTTTGGTGTAGATATCATCAATGCTGCTGTATGTGAAGTACTGCCCGAAACCAAGTTTATCAGCCATGAGTTTGAGGATATCCTGGTCGGACTTGCTCTCAAAGAGTGGGTCTATGACCTTATATCTCCATTGCGCTGATCTGCCGCTTGTTACTACCATCCCCTCCTTCTCCATCACGGTCGCGGCAGGGAGGATTATAATGCCGTCCTTGCGCTCCGGAAGCGAGGATGCCATGGTGGCTCTCGGGTCTATGTTCACTATCATCTCAACTTCTTCCAGACCTTTCTTTTGCTTCTTCATCTCAGAGATGGAGTTAAGGCTGTGTCCCCAGAGTATAATCATCTTGATACGGTTTGGCTGGTTTATGTCATCCCTGAGCGCGCCTTCGTACCAGCGTGAATCTGTCATTCCGTTCCTGAGCATGAGGTCTTTGGTTGCGAACTTTTTTATCATGTCGTCATACGGTATTCCCCATACGTTACACCACATCTTCCATGCGGGCTCTGAGCTTACACCCAGATATCCGGGTAGATAGTGCGACAGGCATCCCATGTCAGTGCTACCCTGCACATTGTCATGACCTCTCAATGCCGCACAGCCTCCTCCGGATTTACCAATATATCCGAGCAATAACTGGAGTATAGCGTAACTTCTGATGTTCTGGCTCCCTACTGAATGCTGGGTGCCGCCCATTGACCACAGGATAGCCATGGGTCCGTTATCCTTAAAGATCTTAGCCAACTCCCTGACCTTATCTGCAGGGACCCAGGTG